>NZ_CAXAVM010000063.1:0-35177 GCF_963972345.1 uncultured Gimesia sp.
TCCCCAGCGTTCGCCGAAATGGGGAGATGCCAGCAGCTCATCGACCAGTTTTTCCGTCGCGGCGGGACTCTCGTCTTTCAGGTAGCGGTCAATTTGAGCGGGTGTCGGAGGAAGGCCTGTCAAATCGTAATAGAGTCGACGGACCAGGGTCGTGCGTGAAGCGGCAGCAGCCGGCTGTAATTTCTGCTGTTCCTGACGAGCACGAATAAAACGATCGATGGCGGTTTGGTTCCAGGCGGCATCGGTCACAGTGGGAACAGGCTGGTCGGTGATTGGACGAAACGCCCAGAACTGCTTTCCTGTTTCGATATCAACGCTCTGTTTAACGAGCTTGCTTTCGCCGTCCCGGGGGTCCGGGGCTCCCATTTTGATCCATGTTTCAAAATCGGCGATAATTTCCGGAGACAGTTTCCCGGAAGGTGGCATCTCGAAACTTTCGAACTTGAGCGATTCCAGCAGCAGACTCTCTGCTGGTTTGCCAAGAGTTAACGCAGCTCCGGAATCGCCGCCTTTCAAGAGGCCCGCCCGCGTGTCGAGCAGCAGGCTGCCACGAATCGATTTGGAATCGGCGGCATGACATTCGTAACAGTGTTTGATCAGGACGGGACGGATCTTCGATTCAAAAAACGCAATTCCTTTGTCACTCGCTTTTCCTGCAGCTTCCACGCTCCAGGCGGGTGACATCAGGCCGGACACAATCAGTATCAAAACTGGATATCGTATCAGGCGATTTATTGGTTCAGTCCGTCGCATTCACCCTGCTCCTCGTTCGGTTGGGGGATGACCCTTCAGCACGTCCGTTTATCGGAATTGAATCAACTAATGTTTATATCAGGATTTGTGACCGAAAACAACTCTTTTTCGACCCGGAATCACCACCAAACCGCCTCTGTTCTTGAGCTTACGACGTTTACATCGATTTTACGGCAACCATATTCACAACGGGGCAAAAAAATACCCCCGATTCAGATACTTGAACCGGGGGGAAACGCAAATGGCTGGATGGCCTGCAAATTCATTCAGCACAGAAATTCAGGAAATCTCAGCGGAAGATCAGCTGTTCTTCTTCTTGGATTTCTTGCCTTTGGCAGGCTTTTTGATTTTGGCGAACTGATCGGCGGTTAACACACCTTCCAGTTTACCTGTGACTTCACTGTTCAGCTTACGGATTTCGCCAGTCACTTCTTTCATCTGTTTTTCCTGATCATCAGTCAGATTCAGAGCAGCGCTCACAGCGTCACGAAGCTCTTTGCCTTTTTTGCCGGCGTCTTTGGCTTCTTTCATCGCTAAACGACGAGCTTTGACCTGATCGTCTGTCAGGATCTCACGATTCTTTTTCTGCAGTGCGGCGAATTTTGGTGTGTACTCTTTTTTGAGTGCTTCCACTTTTTCTTTCTGCTCTGCATTCAATTCAATCGTTTCAGGCAATTTCAAAGCCTGGATTGTGACGTTCGCCTGCTTTTTGTTGCCTTTTTTCTTTTTGGCACCTTTCTCTGCTGCATCTACGGATGCGACACAGGCCATGATTAAAGCGACAGCCACAAGCGCTTTCGATACTTTCAACATTCTCATTCCCCCTCAGGAAATATCAATAACATAGTATGCCAGACATCCAACATGGATATTGGCGGGAAGTGCCACAGTCAGGTTTTTATTATGAGAACAGTTTATTGATCACGGCACCGTCACGAACGATGGTAATCGGCCGTCCGGTGTTGGTGTGATATTCTTTGGTAAAATCGATGCCCAGGTTATGGTAGAACGAAGCGGCCACGTCATCGGGAGAGAATCCATCTCCTTCAGGTTCCGTTCCGTTGGCCGTACTCTTGCCGAGTACCTGTCCGCCCTTCACCTGGCCACCGGCCATCAGCATGAACATACAGCGTGGATAGTGATCACGACCGCCGCGCTGAGTATTGATTTTCGGCGTACGTCCGAACTCGCCGGTGACAAAAACGGCAGTCGACTCCAGTAAGCCTTTTTCAGCCAGGCCGTTGAACAGAGCCGACAGGCCTTCATCGAACGGAGGCAGCTGACGGTTTTCCAAAGCGTCCCAGTTCTTGTTGTGTGTATCCCAGCCCCCCATGGAGACGGTCACAAACCGCACGCCCGATTCCACCAGACGGGAAGCCAAAAGACAGCTCTGTCCAAAGCTTGATTCACCGAATGGTTTGACAAAGTTTGGCGATTCTTTGGAAACATCAAATGCATCGCGGGCTCGTTTCGAAGTGATGATCGATTGGGCCTGCTGGCCGAATCGGTCCAGACCTTCAATCAGCTGTGAGTTCTTTTCAAGGCTGCTGAATTTCTGATCGATCTCCTGGAGCAGCGATTCGCGGCGTTCGATATTTTCAATGGTCAGACCGGATCGGAGCGAGATGCCTCGCACGTTGAACGGTTGCCCGGGACGTGGTGTCGCGCCGGTATTCAAGGGTGCGTATTTGACGCCCAGGAAGCCTGGTTTCTGGGTCGAATTGGGAATGGAAACATAGGGAGGTAAATTCGCCGGACCCGGATATTCCTTGGTATAGACGGCACCATAGCCGGGATATTCCAGTGAGGGTAACGGACGGCTGCCTGTGTTGACATAGGCACGGCCGAGTGCGTGTGCGGCGACGGAGTGCGAGACCCCGCGGAGCAGTGCGAACTTGTCCATGCAGCCGGCCAGCTTCGGCAGATGCTCGGAAATTTCGATGCCGCTCACGTTGGTTTTGACGGGTTTGAATTCCCCGCGGTAGTCACTGGACGCCTCGGGTTTGAGGTCGAACGTATCCATGTGGGAAGGACCGCCGGAAAGTTCGATGAAGATTGCCGACTTGGCTTTTTCCGGTTTTGCCTGTCCGGCATCTACCATTCGCAGGTAGGAAGAGAGCGTCAAACCAGTGAAGCCAAGGGTACCGATTTTTAGAAAATCGCGGCGTTTGACTCCATCGCAGGTCATTGATACGGCCATGAGAATTCCTTTCACATTGTGATGCCTGATGTTGTCAATCAGGCGAAATTTGTTTGGTGATACAGTGGTATGTCGCTGTTGTTTCAGTATTGATTTTAGTGATTGAGCATGAATTCCTTCGTGTTAATCACTGCCCAGATCAGGTCATACAGACCATCCATTTTATTCTGCGAGTCACCCAGGTATTTTCTGGCAGAAGCAATTTCCGCTTCTGTCGGATAACGGCTCAAGCTTCTTAAGTAAGTGCTGGTGATGATCTCTTCTGATTTCTCATCCGAAATCGGCTCTTCAAATGTCTGCAGCTTTGCTGGAGTATTGCCGGCCTTGCCCGCCATCTGCCGTACTTTTCGCATCTGCTCATTGAGTTCCCGGAATCGCTTCTGGGCCTGCTGGAGTTTCTTTTTATCATCCTGCTTTTTCAACTGGGCCACACGCTGCTTGGCGTCTCTGGCCTGTTCCTGCAGTTTCTCCAGTCGATCACCCATCTGCTCTTTCTGTGCGTTCGGCTTCTGTACGGCGCCCAACTGCTGTCCCACCTGGAAGAGCCAGCTGCTGTTGGAACGATTGATGGCGGAATACACGTCGTTGTCGTTTTTGAGGTACATCGTCTGCAACAGACTGGGATCGACTGAACGATCGCAGTCACAGTTGTTTTCACGTGTCGAACGTCCGAAGATGGTTAACGCGTACTGCTGATCCCGCATGGCCCGGTTACGGGTTCCCGAGGCAGCAATCGCGATCGCACGGTCACTGAGGCTGTTTTTCATACTGTCAATCGCATCATCAGAGGCGGTTGCCTGATGAATCGCATCGTACAACACTTCTGCAGGCAGACGATGGGGAATGTAGTGGCTGAAGTTGACTTCATCCAGTTCATTCGTTTTGTTGGTCTGCCAGCTGCGCTGATAGGTATCGCTGTTGGTGATTTCCCGATGTAACCATTTCATATCAAAGTCACGACGAATGAATTCGCGAGACAGGTAGTCAAGCAGAGGCCCGTTGCTGGGAGGGTTCGCCAGGTTCAGGTCGTCAGCCGGTTCGATGATGCCACGATTGAAGTACGAAGCCCAGACGCGGTTGACGAAGGCTTTCGCGAAATACGGATTGTCTTCACGACGTAACCATTCCATCAGGGCCGTACGCGGGTCTTCCAGTTCATTGATCTGGACCACTTCTGCTCCAAGGAGCTTGGCGGTATCCGGAGTCTGACCGTTGCGGCCTCTCTTATTCTGTTTCTTTCTGTTTTTATTGTTCTTATTCGCAGGACGTGCTTTGGTTACATACACTTCCATGAAAGGCACGTCTTTACCATTCTTGACTTCTTTGCTCAATTCGCGGAGCAGCTGGTTACCACGCAGTTTGTCGGCACCCAGTTCATCTACCATCGCAGCGTATTCATCTTTCGATTCAGGATTCACGCCAAAGTTGACCCGGGTAAAGAACCCCCGGAACTGTTTGAAGTCGTTCTGGGTCCATTGATCAAACGGGTGTTTGTGGCATTGAGCGCACTGAATCCGGATTCCCAGAAAGGTGTAGGCAAAGCCCAGCACGCGATCATCGGGGTTCCGCAGATCACGCCGCGCCCAGTAATAAGGCATGTGATCACGATCGGTAATGTCTTTGCCGGGTTTGTCCTGGTAGATGGCATTGATGTTTTTGGTGAACTCTTCGAAACTTTCACCATTTTCACGGCTGGTTGCCAGCAGGATGCCTTCGGTGATCTTATCGTAGCCCACGTTATTGGCCACGCGTTTTTTGATCCAGTCGTACCAGTCCTGGCTGGGGCGTTCGCGTACGGGAGAAACATTGACGAGATCGTCATAGTTATTCTGAGTGAAGTCACACAATTTGGTCGACCACCATGCAGCGTAGCCGGGAGATTCCAGCAGTTCGTCGATTTTCTGTGACCGCTTGTCCGGTGAGGTGTTTTTCAGAAACGCTTCGATTTCGTGTGGTGCGGGAAGAGTGCCGGAAATGTCCAGGCTCACGCGTCGCAGGAATTCGGTATCATCACATTTGTCAGCGGGGATCATTCCCAGTTTTTGCAGTTTGTTGACCACGTGTTTGTCAACTTCTGTGGCAGCGGCAATCTGCGGGTATTGATCGCCATACTGATCTGAGACGGGCTGCAGAACAGGCACGGGAATCACGCCGGAATCGTAGAAAGCCACCACATGGGTGTCTCCTGGTTTGGCGGCGGTGACGAGGCCCTCTTCGGTAATCGTCGCGACCTGTTCGTTATTGGTCTGGAAGCGACAGAGCGGAGTGACATCTTCACGGGTTCCGTCAGACCAGACGGCGATGGCGTTTAAAGAAACGGTCTCCCCTTCTTTTTTGAACTGAATCGCATTGGGGGTCACAATCAGACGCTCGAACTGGGGGGCTGCTTTGGGAACGCCGTTGGCGCCTGCTTTGACCCAGCTCAACAGCAGCCGATGCTGCCAGCTCTCTTTTTCGAAGCGTTTGCCCCCTTCGTGTTCAATTTCGTTTAAGGGTTTCTGAATGATCAGGCTTTCAGCCGCGTTTTTCAGATCGACGCGCTCAGCGTCTTTATCCGTTAACTGCTGGTGATCCATCGCGAAATCGTAGCCGAACAGCGAGAGACGGAAGTCGCCTTTCCCCTGGAAGGAACCATGGCAGGCACGACCATTGCAACCCAGCTTGCCCAGCAGCGGGACGACGTGTTGCTGGAACTGGGGGATTTCGGTGCTGGCGGGATCGGAAAATCGCTCGTTGACCGGCTGTTTGATGTCAGCCTGGTCAGCGGCTTCGATCGTTGCGGACAACGCGAAGACGGCCAGTAAGGAGCAGAAACAACTTGTTATGCGAATTGATTTCATATCACACCTTGCATTAGAGACGACATAAAGTCTGTCAGAGAGTAATCCGTTTACTTTTGTTTTTTATTCGACGGGCCCGGTTTTTTGATACTGCGGTTGATTCTGGTCAACTCGGAGTCAACGAGGCTGTCGTGGTTCTGTTCGATTTCGGCGATGGATTTTTCCAGTTTCTGAACCCGTTTTTCAGCCATGGCTTTTTCATGCTTTAACAGTTCCAGCTGCAGATCCATTCGCTGTTTCAGTAGCGATTTTAATTCTGTCTGATCATCGCCACTGCCCATGATGGAAACACGGGCGGCCAGCAGTCGAATGCGGGAATCGACTTCCCAGCGCTCCAGTGTCAGACGGTAGCGATCATTGTCACGCTTTTTGAAACGATCCAGTTTGGTCAGCGTGTTGTCCAGATCGCGAACGGCGCGTTTATATTCGCGGGGTTTGTGCTTTTTCAAACGCTGGATCAGGTCTGCCAGTTCGGGGTGATGGGTTCTGGCAAATTCGATCGCCAGTTTTTCCCGTTTGGCAGTGATGGCATTGTTCGTTTTCTGTTCTTTGTCAGGTTTGACACCCGGTGTGCCAGCCGCTTTCGCCTGGGATGCATCTCGAGAGATATTCACTGTTTCTGAACGGTCACCGTTTTGTGCCGAGACAGAGGCAGGCAGCAGCAGGCAACCGCAACTGAGGAGTAACAGCAGCAGGCGCGAGAACGTATCGGATTGGCGAAGGCTTGATATCATGAATTCAGTTGACACTTTCATCCGGAAGAGCGACGGCTGTATAAAGCCAGTCTGGAATTTCGAGTGAATGGCTTTCAGCCAGCGTGTTCTGCTGATCCAGCAAGTCGCTGGATTCCGTGGCGGCATTCTGGGAGATCAGCTGATTTTCTTCAGCCGACTCGGACCAGAGACTCAGCAGGTGTTCCAGGTCTTCTTCGGAAGCATCGCTCAGGGGTGACTGCGAAACCAGTTCGGTTTCGGGGACCTGGTTTTCCGGCTGCAGTGAAACAACCAGGAACAGCATCGCGGCGACAGAGCAGCTGACTACAATCCATTTCAGCGATTGACGCTGAGTCACAGGCTTTGGCTGGGGAGTGACAGCAGCGGGCGCAGATTCGATTGTATGTAAACCCGCCATTAACCGGGTGGCCTGTGCCAGTGCTTCCCGCGCCGACTGATTTTCTGCGAGCAGCGATTCAAATTGG
This sequence comes from uncultured Gimesia sp., assembly GCF_963972345.1. Lineage (NCBI taxonomy): Bacteria > Pseudomonadati > Planctomycetota > Planctomycetia > Planctomycetales > Planctomycetaceae > Gimesia > uncultured Gimesia sp. The sequence goes on from NZ_CAXAVM010000063.1 coordinate 6,992, forward strand.
AGTGAATCGTCGGCAGAGAGGTCATTCGTGATATACTGAAACGCGATCCAGTTCAGGTCGTTTTCAGCAGCGTTATCAGATTCAGGGTTTAAGTGATTCATAATCAGGGTCTTGTCAGGTAGCGGTGATCATCAAATTCCATTTATTCAGAGGGATGATCGAGCCGACTTGAAAGTGTTTTAATGGCGAGTCTCATTCGCGTCAGAACCGTTCCCAGGGGGATTTCCAGTTCCTGTGCAATTTCGTTAAACGTTTTATTTTCATAAATCCTGGCTTGCACTACCGCCTGTTGTGATTCAGGGAGTTGAGTGAGTGCCAGTCGGATCTGTTCAATGTTTTCATCATCCAGGAGCCGTTGATCAGGTGAATCAGTCGAGAAAAACGTCGTTGTCTGTCCCAGTTGATTCAATGATTTCTTCTGGATCTTGTTCCGACGGATCAGTTCCATCGCTGCATGGTAAGCCACTCGAAATAACCAGCCTTTGCGGGTTTCTTCTTTCGAGGTGCCTCCTGCTTCCAGGGCTTTGGAAAACGTCAGCTGTAATACTTCATCAACCAGATCGTGGTTACGTAACAAACCCACTAAAAAAGCGCGCAATTCGCCTGCATGGTCTTCAAATAATTGATGGACGAGCTCGGGGGCGAGTTTGCCATCGTTACCGGTGGCCAATTTCTACTCCCGTTTGTTAACAAAACCACGGCTTTTAGTAATACTGATGCATGAGCAGTCGGATTTATTTTCAGAAACCAGAAAGATTTTTAAAATTATCCGACGATAGAGGAAATCGCGCAAGTCACTATATTACAGGAATGTAGAGATACTTCGGCAGACCTGCATGCGGAAAATCCTCAGTCAGAATATCCAGACGAGGGGTAAGATGCAAAATAATTACAGGTCGCGAGAGATGATTCCCCTGGACTGGCGGGAATACAGAGTGCACGCAAGGCCAGTATTTCAAGTGCGATACACCATCACTCAACTCGGAATCGCTTACGGCGCGTTTTGGAAGTAGATCGCGGGGACGATGGTTTCAGCGATTTGAGGATGTCTGTAATAGTTGGGGAACATATGCGCGGCCCCGACACATTCTGAAACATCGATATCATGGACCCGGTTGACGTCATTCCCCAGGGCCCGTCGGTCCAGATAGGTGAATCCGGTGCGAGCCAGCGCACGGCGGGAGATGGGAGCGAGGACCGGATAAAACAGCAGGATCCGGTCTTTGCGGTTCTGTAAGTTAATCAGACAGTCGGTACAGTTGAGGCCACAGCCATAACGTTCACCCGGGTTTAACCAGTTATGATTGATGGCAGCGGCAGCAAATACGATCCGGAAATGGCGGCAGCGACAACAGATGTGAATCCCACAATCCTGCAGCGAGACGCCTTGCACGCTGCCTCCGCCAATCAGATGCATGGCTGATGAAACGGTGCGGGCTCCATGACTGTGCCCAAGCATGCTGATCTGATGATGTTCGGGAAGTTTCGCAATCAGTCGCGTCAGGTAATGGCCATTGTATTCCGCCCGTTTTCCGAGGATATTCACGTCGACCGGAAGAATCTTGGTGGGCGTATCATCGCTGGGCCAGGTAAAGAAGATCACGTTTAAGGGCATCTGCGGCGCTGCATTCCGCAACCAGAGATAGGTATTGTAAGAATCGGTCAGCACACTGTCCCAGCCCACGAAACTGCCATGCACCATGATACAGATGGGGGCTTTCGGATCGATGGACTGAATCAGACTCTCCATCGACTGTTCTGTGACCCGGCCTTCTGAACAGGAGTGATAGACATCGAACTCACAACAGGGACAGCAGCATTTACTTTTCTGCAGACAGCAGCGACTGCTGACGACCCAGTAATTGATCTCCGGCACACATTCGACACAACCGGGAGTATTTACACACTCCTCTACGGCAGGATTACCGTAAGCGGGAGCGGGTGGGACTGTCTGGGCAAAGCCTGGTGTGACAAACAACAGCAGGCAGCAGAAAGTTAAGACTTTAAGCTGCATGAATTGAGATTGTAATAAATTCATTGGCCTGATTTATTGAATTCAATGGATGAGTGTTGGTGGCAACTTTTCTCACATGCAGCGCGCACTCCTCGTCTGGTCGTGCTAAAAGCAATTACAACACATATCGGTATTCTGCGGGACCGATAAGCGCAATTTAATACAATCTCCGGTTCTGCTGATTGCCGACAGGGAATATCCGGAGATATTGGTCAATCCCGGATTTTCGTTAAAGCTGAGGGGAGTGCTGAAGGGGAAGCAGGTGAGAAGCAGGCCTGCTCAATCCGGCAAGTATACTGACTTGGCGCGGCACTGACTTTCAACGGAGGCGGGAGATCAGTTCGTACTCACTTTCACAGCACAACACTTATACGAAGGCTGACTCGAGTGGGGATCAAAAACAGCATCCGTCAGCTGATTGGTCTCTTCATAGTGCATGGGAATGAAAAGCTGTCCCGGCTGAACTGATTGCGTAATGAACGCCCGTGCTTTCAGACGCCCCCGTTGTGATTCGACCATGATCCAGTCATTGGGGTGGATGGAATAGGCGCGGGCATCCTGCGGATTCATCTCCACATAGATCCGCTCCGGATAAAGCTTGCGCAGTACATCCGAATTTCTGGTCCGGGTCTGGGTATGCCACTGCGAAGCGGTTCCACGGCCCGTTAAGAGGATAAAGGGATATTGATCATTAGGTGGTTCCGGCATTTTGGCTGGTTCTGAAAAGATAAAGCGTGCCCGGCCATTCTGATGAAAATATTCGCCATCTGCAAAGAGTCGACGTTGTGGTTCAGGAGGTTGGGTTTCTGTATCAGGGAACGGCCACTGGATGCCCCCCTGCTCGTCAATTTCTGAATAGTTTTCGATCCCGGAAAAATCGCAGGGTTGTCCTTTGGATAACTCTTTCATCAGTTGAAATACTGCTTCTGGAGTTGTCCAGTTTGCGAACATTTCTCCACAGCCCCAGTACTGGGCGATCAGTTTAAAGATTGAGAAATCGGACAACGCCTGACCGGGCGCCCGCTTGACCCGTTTCACACGACCAATCCGTCGTTCCGCATTAATGAAGGTCCCTTCTTTTTCGCCCCAGCCTGCAGCCGGGAGAATGAGATCGGCGAATTTGGCTGTCTCCGTATTGTGATACATATCCTGAACCACCAGAAAGTCGAGACGCTCCAGGATGTCGCGCACCTGTCCCTGGTTGATCCAGGAGTGAGCCGGATTCGTGCAGATGACCCACAGTCCTTTGATCTTACCAGCCAGAATCCCTTCAATGATTTTGTGGTACGGCCAGCTGTTCTGATCGGGAATCCGGTCGGTGGGAATGGAAAGTGTCCGGGCGACTTTGTCGCGATGTTCGGCGTTTAGAAAATCATGTCCCCCCAGCAGATTCGTCGTATTGCTGAATAACCGGGATCCCATCGCGTTACACTGCCCCGTAATTGAGTTGGCACCGGTTCCCGGGCGACCGATGTTTCCGGTCATCAACGCCAGGTTGATCAGGGCCTGCGCAGTACGGACCCCCTGGTAGCTCTGGTTCACTCCCATTGTCCACCAGAAGGAAACCCGTTTCCCTGATTTGATCAGATCCGCAAACTTTTCAATTGCGGCCTGGCTCAGCCCGGTTTCTGCGATGACCCGCTCCAGCGGATAGGCGGCGACATGTTCGGCAAACTCCTGAAAGCCTTCGGTGTGTTGCTCGATATAATTTTCATCAAGGGCCCCCTGCTCGATCAGAATTCCGGCGATCCCGTAAAACAGGGGCAGGTCTGATTTCGGATAGATCTGCAGATGCAGGCTGGATTGCATTGCGGTTTCTGTTTTGCGAGGGTCGACGGCGATAATTTCGGGAGCATGTGGATTGCGCATCACCCGTTCCCACATGATGGGATGCGCGATACAGGGATTCGCCCCCACAAACACCAGCACGTCTGATTCTTCCAGGTCCTGGTAGGTGAATGGCGGCGAATCAAAGCCGAACGACTGTTTGTAGGCAGTGACTGCGGAAGCCATACACTGGCGGGTATTGCCGTCACCATGTTGCATTCCCATGCCGAACTTGGCCAGGGCACCCAGGAAGGTCATTTCTTCAGTCACCATCTGGCCGGTACTCAGAAAGGCAACCGAGTCGGCTCCGTGCTGTTGCTGGATGCCTTTCAACTTGCGGGTGAACAGGCTCAATGCGGTATCCCAGTCGACCGGTTCCCAGTGGTTGGGAGATTTCTTGACCAGCGGGCTGATGGCACGATGAGGCGAATCCAGCACGGAGAGTGCTTCCCAGCCTTTAGGACAGGCCATTCCCAGATTGACGGGATACTCGGTCGTCGGGCTGACGCAGACTGCTTCTCCCTCTTTTAAATGGATATTCAGGTTACAACCTGTGCCACAAAAGCCACAAACCATCTGGGTTGTTGAATCAGGCAGATTTTTATCGGGGACTTTTCCCAGGCCAAATCCGCCGGGAGAAAGTAATAACTCTCTGGTCAGGTGCCCTTCCTTCTGATGAATGAGGGCGCCTAGATTTGAGGGATCCATTAGTGACATCGAAACCGATTCCAGTGCGAGAAAAAGTAGGTCATCGTAATACACCTGGCATGCGGGGAGCGGCAACCGCGGAGAAGAACAGGTATCGTTCCAGCAGTTCCCCGGCGAGGTTGGCAACAAACAGGAAGGAGACGATGATCAAGAGACTTAAGGTATGTAAAGGTTGAGCCTGGTGATTTAACAAAAAGGCCGGCATCAGAATGCCTCCCAGAATTCCACAGGCGAAGCGTGCAAGGGTGATATTGGACAGCTCTCCGCTCATCAGCAGTGCAGATCGTTTCAGGGGAGAGTTCTGACGTCGCAACAGGTAGCGAAAGATAGACGCTTCGAACGTCAGTTTGCAGACAGCAGTCACAATCAAGGCTTTCGCCAGCAGCGGCCCGGCCTGGGCAACCAGTAACTGCGATTCCGCAGAGTGGGAAAATATTCCCAGCAGGTAAAGCGTGAACAGGGTGGAAGTGATCCCCAGTAAAACAGCCGTCAGTCCGAACTTGATCATGGTGGATTCAAAATTCCAGAACTCACGTTTGGTAAAGACGTAGATCATGATCGAGCAGAAGATACCTACGATGCCTGTCAGGCCGACCACTTGACCAGCCAGAGGCTGCCAGGCTTTCAGATCAGCAAATGACTCGCCCGAAAGCCAGGTTAACAGCGCATAGGCCATGGCGGTATTGGAAAAGACGCCAAACGCGAGGATCTCACGGCTCAGCCAGGAATGTTTGAGCCCCAGGATTCCCCGGAAAGCATACTGCGGTCGGCCCAGATGCAGCGTACTGGCCCCCAAAGCGACTAAGCCAAAGAAGAGTGCAAAAGTAGCTGACATCCGTGTCATGACGTCCGTGGTGGCGGCGCTGAGAAAATATTCGAGTGCCAGGCTGGTCAGAAAGGCGCCAACCGAAAGCTGTGTCAAAACCAGCATGATCACCAGCGGCATGTGAGCATGCTGCGGACTGGCGGAATAATAATCTGCGGGGATCGTATTGCGGGGGAACGGTTTTCTGGATTTATACGTGGTCGTGGGATACGTGTGCTGTGGATCAGGGGCGGCAGGCAGGAACGGGTCGATTTCTGAATCGGCAATAACCTGTTCTTTGTTGACGATGTTAATGGAGATCGCCTGGTGCGGGCAGGCTTGTACACAAGCCGGGGCTTCTCCATCAGACAACCGCTGGCTGCACATATCGCATTTACGAACGATGCCTTTCTTGCTGTGATATTTGGGAACATCATACGGGCAGGCCAGCGTACAATACTGGCAGCCGAAACACTGGTCGTCCAGATGCCTGACAATGCCGGTGACAGGATCTTTCTCGTAGGCGTTGACCGGACAGGCCTGCATGCAGCCCGGGTCGAGGCAATGATGGCAGGCGGTGGTCACATGCTGATAGATCGGATCCTGGTTCGTCCCTCCCGTAAGCAGACCGACATCGCGCCAGGTTTCATTTTCGTCCAGACCATTCAGGGAGTGACAGGCCGTCACACAGGCTTTGCAGCCCGAACAGCGATCCAGATCCACGCCGAACGCATACTGTTCACCCGACTGCGGCAGCGCGGCAGGAATCAGATCCGCATAATAACGTGACTGAGCCGGCAACTGGTTGGCATCATATCGTTTAGCAAACTGATCTACGGCTGTGAGTGTCTGCTGTTCTTTCAGCAACAGCGAGATCAGATCGAATTCCTGCGCGGGAGCCGTCCCCCGCAGTGCAACTGAAGATGCATTATCACTGCCATAAGACTGATTCAGATCAGGTCCGTCTACGTCGAAGTTCATGAGTCTCTATCTGGTTTTATTTTTTTTATGAAATTGTTCACTGTGAATCAGTTCGTGTGGTACTCCCATCTTCAGTAGACGAAGTGTGAAATCCTGATTGAAATTCCGCGGGCCACATACAAAGAAACGGGAAGACTCCACCTGTGGGATCTTTGAAATCATAAAATCAAAATTGAGATGCCCACAGTATCCCAGCCAGTGCGGTACGGGCTGAGAAAGAGTCAGAAAGTAATGAAAGTCCGGCATTTCCGTGATCAGGTTCCGTGTTTCCTGATCAAAGATGATGTCCCGATGTGTCCGGGCACCATAAAACAGGTAACAGTTCCGGTTTACATTGGTCGCATGCAGGTAGCGTACGATGCTCATCATGGGAGTGATCCCGATGCCGGCACACAGAAGAATCAGTGGTTCGATATGCTGCGCCGGATCAAAATAAAACTGACCCAGCGGACCTTTGAGCAGGACAGGACTGCCAACCTGAATCTGCTCAAAAAAATAATTCCCGACCTGCCCCGCGTGATTGCGTTTGATGGTTAAATCAATGCGTTCACTCTGATGGGGAGAGGAACTGATGGAAAAGCTGCGCCATACATCGATTCCATTAATATCGAGGCAGACTTTGACGAACATCCCGGGACGATGGGAGGGAATCAGTCCCTGTGAGTTATCCAGCCGAAAGGTACAGACATCCTCCGCTTCCTGAATCACATGGGTGACCGGGAGCGATATCAGCTGATCTTTTTGTATTTTGCTGTCTTGTTGATTATCTAAGATCATTCCAAAACCTGTGCTTAGTGAGCGCCAGCACATTCCGTGTGATTGATAAGTTCATCCAGTACACTGGAGTCCGGTAATTCCAGGTACACATTTTCCTGCGCATCCAGTTTAACCTTAAATACTTTGACTTCATATTCCGATTCACCACTCAGGCAGGAACCATTTTCCAGCGAGAATGATTTCTTGTGCAAGGGGCAGGCGACTTTGGGGATACCGGCAGAATCACCGATAATTCCCCGCGAGAGCACCATGGCCTTTTTATGAGGACACATCTGCTGGCAGGCATACCATTCGCCGCGACTGGCGAAGTTGAAGACCGCAATTTGTGAATTGCCATATTTCACGGTGGAACCGGATTCAGCAGGAAAATCGCTGACGGTTCCCACTTTGACCCATTCCCGCGGTTCGGTGTTCTGTTCCGGCTTTTTCTCCGGTAGTTTGATGTCGTCAAACGCGACAAAATCGGGAGCCCAGTCAACCGGACGCGTCTGCCCGCGCTGGGGGATCAGTTCGATCGAAGGTTCATGCTCATCCGTGTTGACGAACTGTTCGAACAGCCGTCGTTTCACCGGATTGGTAACGACTTCTTTCCATTCGCAATGGTAGGAATCTACGAGAGACTGCATCATGCGTTCCAGCTCATCACAGATCCCCAGCCTGTCTTCGATCACCACTTCGCGCAGATAGTCGATGCCGCCTTCCAGCTTTTCCAGCCAGGTGGCCGTGCGTGTCAATTTGTCTGCAGTCTGAATGTAATACATCAGGAAACGGTCCAGGTACCTGATGCAGGTCTCTTCATCCAGGTCCGAAGCAAACAGGTCCGCGTGCCTGGGCTTGGCGCCGCCGTTTCCGCAGATATACAGGTTATAGCCATGCTCGGTTGCGATCAGTCCGAAGTCTTTACTCTGGGCTTCAGCACATTCGCGCACACAACCTGAAACGCCCCCTTTCAGTTTATGCGGTGCACGGATTCCGCGGTAGCGTTCTTCCAGGCGAATCGCAAAACCGACCGAATCCCCGATGCCATAACGGCACCAGGTGGTCCCCACACAACTCTTGACTGTTCGTAATGCTTTACCGTACGCGTGCCCGCTTTCAAAACCGGCGTCGATCAGTTTCTCCCAGATTTCAGGCAGCTGATGGACTTCCGCGCCGAATAAATCCACGCGCTGACCGCCTGTGATTTTCGTATAGAGTCCGTATTCTTTTCCGACTTCGCCCAGCACGATCAGCTTTTCCGGCGTGATTTCCCCCCCCGGGACGCGTGGCACGATGGAATACAGGCCCCCCCGCTGCATGTTCGCCAGAAAACGGTCATTCGTATCCTGCAGGTCGGAGTGATCGATAATATGATCATTCCACAAGCTGGCCAGAATCGAAGCGACCGCCGGTTTGCAGACTTCGCACCCGTTACCGTTTCCACAATCTTCAATGACCGCTGAAAACGTTTTGAGCTTTTTGACTTTGATGATGTCGAATAACTCGGTTCGTGAATAATCGAAATGTTCGCACAGTCGATTGCTGACGGTGATCCCCGCTGCTTTCATTTCCGCTTTGAAGACATCCGTCACCAGAGGCAGACAGCCTCCGCAGCCCCCGCCGGCTTTCGTGCATGCCTTGATTTCATCGACCGAGCATAAGTTCTGTTCTTTGATTGCAGTACAGATTTGTCCCTTGGAAACGTTGTTACAGGAACAGATCTGGGCATCGTCGGCCATGTCTTCGGCACTGCCACCCGGTATGCCACCCCCTGCTCCAACGATTAGTTCGTGTGGCTGGCAGGGAAGTGAATCGCTGGACTTCGCCAGCAGGGACAGGCTGCCATAATCAGAGGCATCACCAATCAGGATGCCTCCCAGCAGGTTTGTGCCTGCTTTATTGAAAACGAGTTTTTTGTAAACGCCTTTAAAGGGATCTTCAAATGTCAGGCTTTTGGAAATGTCCGGTCCCGCTTCATAATCGCCGAAGCTGGCCACATCCACGCCCATCAACTTTAGTTTGGTAGAGAGGTCACTGCCTCGAAACTCCGCTTCACCGTGACATACATGGGTTGCTGCGACTTCTGCCATCTGGTAACCGGGGGCAACCAGGCCGTAGACCATCCCGGAATGCAAGGCGACTTCGCCGACCGCGTAGATGTCGGGATCTGAAGTCTGCAGATTGTCATTCACCAGAATCCCCCCCCGTTCGCCGACTTCCAGGTCGCATTCTCGTGCCAGTTCATCGCGGGGGCGAATCCCGGCAGAGACGATAATCATGTCGAGTTCCAGCTCTGCGCCATCCTGGAAACGGATGCCTGTCACGCTGGATTCCCCCAGGACAGAATCGGTTGCTTTATTCAGATGAACCTGCACACCGAGTTCTTCGATTTTCTGCACCAGAACTTTCGAGCCGGCGTCATCAATCTGGCGCGGCATCAGGCGGGGTGCAAATTCGAGAACGTGTGTTTCGAGTCCCAGATCAAGGGCGGCCTTGGCTGCTTCCAGACCCAGTAACCCTCCGCCGATCACGGCTGCTCTTTTTGAATTGCGGGCGTAATCAATGATCTGTTCCAGGTCATTGATGGTGCGATAGACAAACACGCCCCGGTTTTTGATCCCCGGCACATCCGGGACAAAAGGGTATGAACCGGTGGCGATGATCACTTTCTCGTAAGGGATTTCGATCCCTTTCTGAGAGCGGATGATTTTATTCTGGCGGTCGATGCTGATTGCACGGTCGGCCAGATGCAGATCGATGTTGTTCTCCGCGTACCATTCTCGTCGTGCCAGCATCAGCTTTTCGGCATCGTTGTGGGCAAAGAACTGGGTCAATCCCACGCGGTCGTAAGCGGCCCGCGGTTCTTCACAGAAGGTGACAATCTTGAATTCCTGCGCCTGGTCTTTTTCCACAAGCTGTTCGCAGAACCGCAGGCCGACCATGCCGTTCCCGATCACCACCACATTTTTCTGTTGTTCAGAATTTCGCTGAATCACTTGATAGTACCTTATTAAATCAGAGGAGCGCGTAATTTGATGTCGTTCGCCGTCTTTCGATTACTGTCCCATCGAAGTCGCCAGTTCTTTTTCACCAGACTTGACTGTGATTGCAGAATCGTGTGCCAGGCGGGCTTCTTCTTCTGTTTCTTCAGTGAACCGCACCAGGAAAGTCAGGAAGGCACAGCCGGTGACAATCGCACCGAGAATGAATAACGCAGTGGGCCAGTTGATGGCTTGTGTTTTGAACAGGAAGCCGGCCGAGACAGCCCCTGCGTTTCCGCCGGCCCCGACGATTCCGGAAACGGCGCCCAGTGCTTTTTTATTGATGAATGGAACCACCGAGTAAGTTGCTCCTTCGGACATCTGCACAAACAGGCTGAATACAATCAGTGAAGGCAAGGCCATCGCCAGCACACTCATCTGTGAAAAGACCATCAAGGCAATTCCTTCGCAGAACACAGCAATAAACAGCCATTTGACCCGACCACTCAGACCCCACTTCTGGCCAAAGCGGTCACCAAAAGCCCCCCCCAGGGTCCGGGCGAAAATATTCATCAGTCCGAACATCCCCGCGAACAGTCCCGCCATTTTGATGGCTTCGGCGGTGTCCATTTTTTTGAAGTAGTCGAAATAGTCCAGGAAGTAGAGAGCCGCAATATTGTTGATGGTCAGCTCAATGCCGAAGCAGGCACCATAAATCACAAACAGTGCCCAGACACGATGGTCTTTGCAGGCATTCCAGAACATCCCCTTCTGCATTTTCTTTGCCGGCATTTTGCCCGCTTCCCGCAGATCCTTGAAGTTTCCTTCGGGCGCGTCCTGCGTCATGAAGAAATAGGCGATTCCAGTCAAAGCGCATACAAGCCCTGCGACAAACATGGAAGCCCGCCAGCCCATGGATTCACTGAATCCGAGTACGCCGATAAACATCGTGAAAATCAAAGGCATCAGCATCTGGGTCACACCGCCGCCCAGGTTTCCCCAGCCGGCCGAGGTCGCATTGGCTGTTCCCACACAGTTCGGTGCGAACATGATTGACGTGTGATATTGAGTAATTACGAAGGAAGCACCGATCGCTCCAATCGCAATTCGGAAAAGCAGAAATGTGGTATAATCATGGGCGAAGCCGATGCCCATCACAGGGATCGAACCGAGCAGCAGCAGCCATGTATAGGAGAGCCGTGGACCAATCTGATCGCAGAGCCAGCCGATAAACAGCCGGGCGATCACAGTAATGGATACAGAGCCGATAATGCACCAGCCGACCTGTTCCTGGGTCAGATGCATTTCCTCCCGCACAACTTTCATCAGCGGGGCGATACCAAACCAGGCGAAGAAACACAGGAAAAAAGCAAACCAGGACATGTGAAACGCCCGCATCTGAGGCGTTGTGAAATTAAACAGATTGATTCTGGTTGCTTTGTGTTGGATTTCCATTTCTGAGTGCTTTCTGCTGTTGTCTGAGATCGATATGCGGCGTGAACTTAAGAGATAGCAATTTCACTGTCAGACAATCGGTAAGCGCACAATCAGCCGGGGACTGAGAGAGAGGGGAGACCGGAGTCAACAAGTCTGGAGGGATGAATCGCAGGGACGCGAATCATCGGACAGCGCGAACGAGCGAGATCGTTCTCAGGTTCGCAGCCGATCCAGAAATATTGCTATCGTGATAAGTTGCTCTTTTGTTTCAAATGATCTGTTTGAATTCACAGTCAGCGCAACCGCGATTCAAAGGAGAGCAAAACATGGGCTGAGAGCGCACATGATTTTGCAGTGACATTTGCACTAAAGGCAAAGAGTATGCCAGAAATTAAGACAACTATCTTAAGAAAGGGGCAGCTTTAATTGTTTTGGAGAATTGTTCTGCTATTCATGAAGGAAAAGAGGTTTCAGTCGCTCAAAAAATATTAATAAAGCCTCATGCATCGCTAATAAATACGCACCGTTCCCTCCGGGTTGCATAGAAAACGGGCATAAAAATTGTGCAGGCAGAGGGTTCCTTATTGCAGCAGACTTTTCTGCAGAACATCTTTTGCCTGGTCAAAGTAGGGCTGCCATTCGATTTCCGGCTTTCCATATTTCAGGCAGTCACGTACTTTCTGGAGCGTGTTTTTCGCCATATGCGGACAGCGATTACAGGCACAGGTCTCTCCCGAGGAAGCCATGATGCCGGGGACGGGGATGTAAGTGTGCTGCGGAGCCGACTTCTGCAGAGGATGGATCATGTTCGCTTCGGTCGCGATCAGGAAAATACCGGGCTCTTTGACAGACATGACGTACTGGCGTAATTTTTCGGTACCGCCAATGATGTCAGAAACTTCGAGAATCGGATGCGGACATTCAGGATGAGCCAGTACCAGTGAACCGGGATTGTTCTTTTTAGCACGCAGCATATCCTGGATACTGAATATTTCATGAACCATACACGAGCCGGGCCATAGAATCATTTCCCGTCCGGTCACTTCCTGCAGGTAACGGCCCAGGTGCTGATCGGGCACAAACAGGATTTCTTTATCTGCGGGAACCCGGTCGATGATTTCGCGGGCATTGCCGCTGGTGACGATCCAGTCGCACAGGCTTTTGACCCGGGCACTGGTATTGATATAGGCGACGGTTTCGAAATCACGTCCTTCAGCCCGTAATTGTTTTTGAAACTGGTCCAGATCTCCATATTGACAACTGTCCGCCAGAGAACAGCCGGCAGTCAGGTCCGGCAGCAGTACGGTTTTCTCGGGGCTGAGGATTTTTGTGGATTCCGCCATGAAATGGACGCCGCAAAAGACAATCGTCGAAGTCTTGACATTGACGGCATCGCGGGCCAGTTTCAGACTGTCGCCCGTGAAATCAGCGATTTCCTGAATCTCACCATCAATATAAAAGTGAGCCAAGAGTGTCGCGTCCTTCTCTTTTTTGAGTGATTCAATTTCGTTCATCAGATCAAGGGGATCTTCATAGACTTCATCACGGTGATCAATTGTGGGCAACGACATTGGCTTTCACCTTATTGTATATCTGTGCATAATCCGTTTCTGTGACAGACACGGACTACCAGTCTAAAGTTCAATAACTTCAATCAGTTAAATCTGGATGAGTTGAAACTCTTCGAGTACAACTACAGTACTATTGTTAATGGAAATTCATCCTCGTCAAGCGGTTGATATTCTATATAATTACCCAAAGGTTTAGAACTCTATGACAGATCAATCATTACGAATCCTGGTTTTTGGCGCCCATCCGGACGATTGCGATATCAAAGCGGGCGGATCGGCGGCCCTGTACCAGCAGTCCGGGCATACCGTCAAATTCGTGAGTGTGACGAACGGCGAGTCCGGTCATCAACGACTTTCGGGGACGGAATTAGCGGAAATCCGCCGCGCAGAAGCGGCGGCTGCAGGGAAATCTCTGGAGATCGAATATGAGGTGCTGACTAACCGGGATGGATATCTGCAGCCGACGATTGAGGCCCGGTTTGAAATCATCCGGCTGATTCGAAGCTTTCAGCCCGACCTGATCCTCACTCATCGCCCCAACGATTATCATCCTGATCATCGTTACACATCACAGCTCGTCTGCGATGCCGCCTACATGGTCACAGTCCCACCCATCGTGCCCGATGTTCCCGCGCTGCGGAAAAACCCGGTCATTGCCTATCTCTCCGATCATTTTACCCGCCCCTACCCCTTTTCACCGACGGTTGTGGTGGATGTGGAACCGGTCTGGGATCGCATGATTGCTGCTTTGGACTGTCACCAGTCCCAGTTTTATGACTGGCTGCCTTACAATCACTTTTATGAAGAGGAAGTTCCCGCAGATCCCGGGCAACGCAAAATCTTTTTAAGTCGCAAAATGAAAGAGCGCATCGGCCCGCTGGCAGATCGGTATCGCGAGTTGGTCATTCAAACCTATGGAGAAAAACGGGGACGGGAAATTCAGCTGATCGAAGCCTTTGAACCATGCGAATACGGTTCCCCGTTAACAGATGAGAATCGCAAAATCCTGTTCCCTTTCCTGCCCTGATGTCGAGCGAAACTACAGTATGAGAAAAATAGATTTCCTGCGAATACCCGTTCTATTGCTGATGGCTGCCATCTGTCTGCAGATGAATATGAACTCCGCGGTTGCAGAAGAGACGGCAGCCGAACGGGGCTATCGCCTGTTAACCACGCGGGCCTATTTACCCCCCGACTTCGATCAGGGTGTCTTTGACGACCTCTGGAAGGTCTGGCCCGACGATTGGAAACAGAAAGCCGAACAGGCTTCACCGGAAGAACGCCGCGAACTGATCTTCTCTTATTATGGAATCATGCAGCGACCTGAATCGGAGGAGTCGCCCCTGGGGTATGTCGTCACTCCCGAACAGAAGTGGGTGATGAACTGTTTCAACTGCCATGGCGGCAAAGTCGCAGGCACCGTCATCCCCGGAGCCCCCAACAGCCATGTGGCCCTGCACACGCTCACCGAAGATGTAAGTAAAGTCAAACTGCAACAGTTGAAAAAACTGAGCCACATGGACCTCGCCGCCCTCGGAATTCCGCTGGGCACGACTCACGGTACCACGAATTCCGTCATCTTTGGCGTTGTGCTCGATTCACTGCGTGACCCGGAGATGAATTTTGATCGCAGTCGTCCGGTTCCTGAACTGCTGCATCACGATATGGATCCGCCTGCATGGTGGAACGTCAAACGGAAATCAAGAATTTATGTCGATGCCTTTGTGACGAAAAATCACCGTATGCTGATGCAGTTTATCCTGGTTCCTCGAAATAACGCACGTCAAGTCAAAGAATGGGAAGCGGATTTTGCAGATATCCTCGCCTATATTGAATCACTGGAAGCCCCTCGTTATCCCTGGAGCATAAATGAGCAACTGGCCGGGCAGGGGCAGACGATTTTCAATGAGCATTGTGCCCGCTGCCATGGAACTTATGGCAGCGACAGCGATTATCCGCTGAAGACTGTCGCAATCTCAGAACTGAAAACCGATCCTGTGCGTTTGAATTCGTTACCAGCGGCGTATCGCGCTGCATTAAACCAGAGCTGGCTGTCCCGGTATGGCAAAGACCCGGTGGTGGAATCACCCGGCGGGTATGTGGCGCCTCCCCTGAATGGAGTCTGGGCTTCTGCCCCCTACTTTCATAACGGTTCCGTGCCCACATTGTGGCACGTTCTGAATCCACAGAACCGCCCCGAGATCTGGAAACGGACAGAAAACGGTTACGATCAGTCACACATTGGACTGGAAGTGCAGACGTATTCAAAAATGCCGGAAGGCCTGTCCCGTATGCAAAAACGGCTCTACTTCGATACGAGTCAGTTCGGTAAATCGGCAGCCGGTCACGATTACCCGGATGAGCTCTCTATAGAACAGAAGAAAGCCGTTCTGGAATATCTTAAAACGCTTTGAGGAAATGCAGCATCCCCGCTTCAATATCCGGGTCCATGCCAAACAGATACAGCATTGCCAGGAAGTTAAGAAACAGAAATGCCAGGCCGGGATAATATCCACCCGCAGCGGTCGTGCGTTGCATGGTGATCGGGGCACCCGACGGTGGTTGCTCATTGGAAAGATAACCGGGCGTCCATTCGCCGCCATTGGGTTTGATATACTTCACGCGAGTCTTCCACAGGTAGAGACAAACGACTGTTAAAAACAGAACAGCCGCGAACGTAATCATGGGATGTACGGCTTGCGTTTCATCACCCAGCTTCGCGGCATTTTCGGGGAACTGGCTCATCATTTTAGCCACCGTGACGACAAACGCGTTGTTCAGAAAATGTACCAGTACCGGTGCCCAGAAACTCTTGGTCACGACATACACAAAGTGCATGAATATCCCCAGCGGGATGACGGCGATGGCATGTGCCGGATGCATGTGGACCAGCCCGAACATGACTGAAGTAATCAGAATGCCGGGAATCAGGCCCCAGCGGGCCAGCAGGCCGCGGCCAATCGCCCCCCGGAAAACCAGCTCTTCCCCAATGGCGGGGCAGACGGCAATCACCAGGATCAAGGCCCACAACGAACTGTTTTCTGCCATCTCTTTGACCATTTCCATGGTCTGCATCTGGTCAAACTGCTGGAGCCAGGGGATCTGTTCCGCAAACGCAGACCAGATCCCGTAGGCGATTCGATAGAATTCGCCTGAGAGCAGAGACAGTGGCAATACACAGACGAACAACAGAAGGCCGGTCGATACGGCAAAGGGCTGCAGGTTCAGTTTGGAGAGCACTCCTTTACCGAAACGCAAGGCGACTGCAGCCATCACGATTAATACAAAGATGGCCTGCTCAACACCCGCCAGTTCAAGTGCATGGGTTTTCGATAACTCAGACAGCTGTTTTGTGATTTTCGCTGCACTGTCAGGAACCTGATCTGTTGACATCAGGAAGATAACGAAGCCGACTAAAAATACAATCAGTCCCACAAAATGAGCGAAGATGACGCCGATCATCCAGCAGAACGCTTCGAATAACCCGGGGCCCGGCGGATGTACCGCTGCCCTTTGTCGAGGAGTGTCTTCTGCGCTGGCAGTCTGCATCGCTTCATTCAGCAGGTCATCAAGCGAAGATTTCGCATCTGCTCTGAATGGGTCAATTTCAGACATTTCCGTCGGTGAGCTCTCAGTTTCATCCAGCGGATCGAATACAGGCTCTGAAGGCTCGGATGACGGGTTTTCGGAGGCAGCCATATAGAATATCAGTTTCCGGAAAATGTTCGATGAGCATCCCTCACTTTACTGACAGGAATGCTTTTTAAGTGTATCAATTGCAGGAGTTTATGTGTTCCACATGAAATTCGTGCGTGGAGAATGCTCTCCCTTCAGTCTATGTCTTAATAGTCGTTCTGCCCGAGCTGGAATTTCATTTTTTTCGAGGAAACCACGAATATTTCAGGAATAATCCGGTTCGCAGTGCGAATCAGGCAGAGACGCAGTAGCCGTCGAGGAAAACTCATGATTTCAATTCATTCATAAACGGGTATGATAGCAGCAGGGCACTGTGATGAAAGAGTCCTTTTTTACTGATTTTCCCCGTTTTGCTGGACAAGATTCTGAAATGTTACCAGATTCCGATTCGAAAACAGAAGACCAGCACAATCAGTTGCAATACTGTGCGAACTGTAATGCGACCTTCTTTCAGCAGCAAGACGCTACGCACTGTCCTGACTGCGGCGCGCTGGTCGATGGGCTTTCTGTGGCCCACCTTCAGGAAACCATCGTGGTGGCAGATCACGGCGTACCAGCATCCGCCATTGCCATCGACGAGTGTGAAGATTTGATTATTGGTCAGGATCTGCACGTCTATCGCTGTCAGTCACTGATCGGTCGGGGCGGAATGGGCATGGTTTACCTGGCAACGCACCGCGATCTGGGGCGGCAGTGTGCCTTGAAAATTCTTCTGCCACGCCTGGCAGCACGTGACCCAGAGTACGTCCAGCGATTTTTACATGAGGGCCGCGCAGTGGCGACGCTCAATCATCCGAACATCGTCACAGCCCATGCGATTGGTGAAGAACGCGGTTACCGGTTTCTGGAAATGGAACTGATTGCAGGCCGGACTTTAAGTCATGTGGTCCGGGAAGACGGACCTTTGATGCCTCTGCATGCCACCTCGCTGATTGCACAGGTTGCTTCCGGACTGGGGACGGCGCATGTGAAGGGAATTATTCACCAGGATCTCAAGCTGGAAAATATTCTACTTACTGCAACAGGGGTTCCCAAGATCGCCGACTTTGGTCTGGCAAAACGGATTAATGCCGATGAAAAACGGCCTGCATCGCAGAATCTGGCGGGCACACCCAATTACATGGCTCCCGAATTATTTCAGGGCGAATCCGCATCGGCAACATCAGACGTTTACTCTCTCGGGGTCTGTTTTTTTGTCTTGTTGACGGGGCAATTACCCCATCGCGGAACCAGTTTTCAATCCCTGATCCAGGAAGTCACGACGAAACCTGCGCCCAGCGTACGGGATCTTTGCCCCGACATTCCACTGGAAATTGCAGAGTGTGTTTCGCTGATGCTTGATAAGAGCCCTGCCAATCGCTTTCAGAATGGGTATATGGCCGCCTTGTTCCTGAATGCTGTGCTCGGGCAGGTACAGAATATCGAAGGGATGCTTCACGAAGCATTTGCTGATAACAGCCTGGTTTCCTGGAAACGCAACGGTCAACAATACATTCTGGAGGTTCGGCAGCCCAATCAGCGAAAGCAGACGGTCTTCATCGAACCGAGCGAACATCAGATGCACGAACGCCTGTTGTTGATATACAGTATCTGCTGTGATGCGCAACCAGAGTACTATGAAGAAGCACTCAGGCTGAATGCGGAAATTTCGCATGGCGGGATTTCCATTCGCGAAGTGAATGGTGAAACAAAATTTGTCATGGTGGATACCTTTCCCCGTTCGTCAGTGGATGCTGAAGACATTCGCAAGAGTGTCATCGCAGTTGCCCAGCACGCGGACGATGTGGAAAAGAAGCTGACCGACTTCGATCTCCATTAATTCCGCATTCTGCTCCCCGTCCCCAGTTCCGTTTATGGCGATTGTAGCGGTCATTCCTGATAGCGTTGCCGGGCGGCGAGAGGAATCGTTTGCAGGTGGTGGATGCGGACTTTAGACTGTGTCCAGTTTTACTGTAGCGTCTCCAGGACCATTTGGACCGAGCATAATAGATCGGGAGACGTGATGGTTAAATGTGATGCGCTCTAGTGCACCTTTCAATAACATTCCCGCCAGTAAAACCAGTATGAACCTGCACAGCCTGCTGGAATCATCTTCGATTCCGGTGAGAACTTAAAGCAAGTGCTTGACCAGCCATTCCAGTCACTGATATAGTCAATTATACGGTGTCCCGTTTTACTTTAGCGTCTCCAATGCCATCTGGGCCAAGTATAATAATTTGGGAGACGCGATGGTTAAATGTGACGCTTTCTAAATATCAAAATTTCATTTCCGGCTTTCCCCACTGAATTGATAACCCGGCCCGTGTTTGATGTGTACATTCGACACTTGTTGGGGGGGTTGAAGACAGGACTTATGGTTTTCAGCCTGTTTCACGAAAGTCCCTATGGGAATTTCCCGGGATGAGACGATATACTTTTAATGCGTAAGTGGTCTGCTGGAGCGCCTCAGATTTAATCAGAGCGTCTCTCGATCTGTCACACTCAGTGTAAATAGCATGCGAGAGGCCGCAGTAAAACTGAATTTAGTCTGGAACCACTTCCTGTTCTGCTTGAAGAAAAACTTCGGGGTATTTCATGGGGTTATCAATCAAATATTTGTTCGCAACCGTTATTGTCTGCAGCTGCCTGTTTGTCAGTTCCTGGGAAAATCAGGCATTCGCTCAGAAAAACACGTTAAATCGTGGGTTCTCGATCAGGCCGGATGTCGTTGCTACCGGTGAGGAACTGGCATCTCAGAAGTCATTGTGGGTTCTGGAAGCGGTCTTCAAACCCATGCGCATGGTGCGGATGGAACTCACGGATCCGCAAACCGGTAAAAAAGAGAAGACCCTGGTCTGGTATCTGGTTTATAAATGCGTGCTGCGGCCGATTGAACGACCGAATTCGACCAGTGAATTTACTCCCGAAAATCCGGAAGTCGCACCGCCGGGGCCACCTTTATTTGTGCCTGAAATCACATTGATTACCAATGATAACGGTCAACAGAAGATTTATCCCAACCAGATTCTTCCCGAAGCGGAACAGATCATCAATCAGCGGGAACGGCAGCAGTTCAAAAATGCCGTCGAGATTATCGGAGAACTGCCTCCTGAAACTCCAGCCGATGCCAAACAAGAAAATGCCATTTATGGGGTCTGTATCTGGACCGGCATTGATCCTGGAACCGATTACTTCACTGTTCTGTTTTCCGGGCTCTCGAATGGTTATAAAAATGTCGAAGGCCCTGATGGCAAAATGCAGACTTGGCGAAAAACTCTGATTCAGCAGTACTGGCGTCCCGGTGATGAATTTGGACAGCAGGAACATGAATTCCGCCCCAAAGGCAAACCCTACTGGGTTTACCTGCCCGATGATCCTGATGATGCGGCTAAGATGATAAAAGACCTGAACATGGAAGCGAAACCAGCTTCCTGAGCCCGTATTCAGGCTGTTCTTTGCGAAAAAGAGTGGGAAGTTGTCCAGAAACGGCATTATCTCTTGCAAGTTCAGGTCGGATTCGCCAATATACGGCCTCAATTAACAGTATTTTCTTAAAATGCTCCTGAACAGGGGCAACTTTTGCTACCTGAGGAATGAAGTAATGGCACATAAGAAAGGTCAGGGTTCCAGCCGTAACGGTCGTGATTCACAGGCACAACGACGTGGAATCAAGAAATTCGGCGGCGAAAGCGTGCTGGCTGGAAACATCATTGCCCGTCAATGCGGAACAAAGTGGCACCCCGGGAAAAATGTGGGCATGGGCCGCGACTACACCATCTTTTCGCTGGTGGAAGGAAAGGTTTACTTCGATAACGAAGGTCGACGCATTAACGTTGAGCCTGAATTGAACTAATACTTTTCCCATGAAGACACAAACTAAAAGGCTTCCTGAATCGATCGTTCAGGAAGCCTTTTTTATTTATCGGCTGGTATTGCCCGTAGTGAGGGTCACCGAGATTTTTGTGGGAGTCTGCTCTTTGCCACGCAGAACCGTCACCACGACAGTGTCACCCGGCTTTTTGCTTTCAATGTAATCCAGGAAGTCCGATGCCGATTTCACGGGCCTGGAGTCAACGGCGACAATCAGGTCGGCGGCACCACGGTCAATGCGTTCAATCGTGATCAATCCCCTTCTCTGCCGGATGATCTTAGGTCCGCGAATTCCGGCAGTTTCGGCGGGACCACCGGGTGTCAGTTTTGCGACCAGCAGACCCTGTTCGGTTTCATACACGCGTTGAATTCCGATTTCAGGATGAATCATGTGACCATGGGCCACGAGTTGCGGGACCACTCGCGAAACCAGGTTTGACGGAATCGCGAACCCGACCCCCGAACTTTGACCTGTACTGCTGGCAATGGCCGTATTGATGCCGATTAACTGGCCATGTGAATTGATCAACGGACCTCCGGAGTTACCCGGGTTGACAGCAGCGTCGATCTGAATAATCGACTTGATGGTACGGTTACCCCGCAGTTTCAACGAGCGATTCAGGCTGGAAATGATTCCGCAGGTCATGGTACGTTCCAGGCCGAACGGGTTACCGATGGCAAACACACGCTGTCCAACCTTCAACTTACTGGAATCAGCCATCTCCACCGGTTTGAGTACGCCAGGTTCCTCTTCAATTTTGATGACGGCGATATCATTGATCACATCGGCGCCGACAAATTTGGCAGTATACGATTTCCCGTTAAACAGCGTTACATTTACCTGTTGTGCGTCTTCGATCACATGGTAATTGGTCAGGATGTGCCCCGATTGATCGATGATTGCTCCCGAGCCGGCCCCTTCCGTATCATATTCCAGCAGGAAAAAACCGTCCGTCTTCGTACTCTTTGTGGTGATATGCACCACGCTTTTGTTTAATTTTTCATAAACACTGACGTTAATTTCTTCTTCCGGTGAAAGACCGCGCTGATTAAAGAGAATGGTTTCTGGAACAACTTGTGTCTTATTGGCTGCGGATTCAGGCGGCTTTGCAGACAGAGGTGTCGGCGGTAAGATTTGAGGTCCTGAGAGGCGCGGAGGTGCCTGTGCTTCAGATTGAGAGATCAGTTCAGCTCCGGGGGAGACAAATGAAGCGACGACCAGACCACCGAGTATCGCTGAGACAAAACAACCAAATACATATTTCATGTGACACCTCGCACAACACGAAATTCTAACAAACTGGGTAAAACAAGAAGCCAGGGGGTTGGCGGAAACTGTTGTTAAACTTGGATTTTGAAAGAATTTGTTGAATTTAGAATGGAATCTCGACTGATCTGCATCATAATTTCCGACCAGAATGTCAGTGAAGTTCTGATGCTGGTAAAATAGAGTATCAGCCGGAAAAATGCGAATTCATTATCACAATTCTCCTGCCAGCGTAAATAGGAATTCAATCAGACATTTGCAGTGGAAGCAAATCTGTTTGAAGTCGCACCAGCGAAAACGCTGATGTTTAAATAGCGTTCCCGTTTCAGCATGACGAAAGGATCGAGATGCGTCGGATTGCCCTGTTAACTGCTGGTGGCGACACAACGGCTTTAAACGCCACTATCTTTGGTGCTGTCGAACGAGCCAATGAACTGCGAGTGCAGGTGGTCGGCATTATTAAAGGATTTGGTGGCTTACTTGATCCCAATGTGCCTCATATTCGCTTGAATCCGCTCTACTCAACACTACCGGAGCTCGATCCCCGCTGTGGGGGAACGATCCTTGGTTCGTCCCGTACTTATATTGATGAGTCGCACGCCGGCGAGTTGCAAATGGTGAAAAAACGCCTGGATCAGCTCGGAATTGAGGGCCTCATCTGCATCGGCGGGGATGGCACCCTGAACGGGATGCAGCCGATCTCTCAGTTTATGCCTTGTGTCCTGGCTCCCAAAACCATCGATAATGATCTGGGGCTGAATTATCCTGATGAACCCAATGAGTGGATTCGCGAAGTGAATCCGGAGACCCAGAAAGTGAAGTTTCGCAAGATGCCTGGGAAACAGGATCTGGAACTGGAAGATATCGTCAACTTTGCGACTCCCGGCTATGCCACCGCCGTTTATGTGTGCGTGCAGGGTGTGCAGCGTATTCGATCGACGGCAGAGAGCCATCGCAGAATTGCCATCATTGAGGTCATGGGGCGTGAATCAGGTTACCTCGCTCTCGGAGCAGCGTACGGGCAACCTGATATTATCCTGATTCCCGAAATTCCTCTCGATTATGAACGCTTTGAACGTCGTGTACGCGACCTTTATGAAACTCAGAAAAATGTGGTCATTGTCATCGGCGAAGGATTGCGTGATCAGGATGGGAAGCGGCTGGGGGATATCTCAAAAAGCGTCGATCCGGCAGGCAATATCATTTTCAGTGGTGCTGCGGAAGTGCTGGAGAATATGTTGATCGAATCGCTGGGGGATCACTATTTTGTATCACGCAAAAGACACGAACTCGCCAGGCAGGCCACCTTTACGCGAAAAATCGGGCATACACAGCGGGGCGGGCGCCCTATCCGCTTTGACCGCCATTATGCAACGCAACTGGGAGGCAAAGCCGTTGATTTACTCGTGCAGCGACAGAATAACTATGTCGCCATTCTGCAGTGGAGTGAACAGCGTGGCTTTTATGTCAGTTCGATCAACGGGAATTCACTCAGAGATGCCTGGCGTGGCATTCACCCGCGAACACTGCATCCTGCCTTTTACGATGAACACCGCTATCAACCTTCAAAACTGGGGATCAACTATCTTTCCCGGATATTCGTCAACGCGATTGGATCGGATGACCTGGAACTGCTGCGCGAAGATCTGTTTGATACCGGGCATCTGAAAACCCGGTATCAAAGTATCAATGTCAGCGTTCACAAACATATTCGCTATTTGAATTCCGATGTGGAATCGGAAAACTCCGAGCAGTTTTAAGGTTCCTGTTGAGGGAGCTCAAATGCTGTCGGCTGAATTTCCGGAATTGATACCGCTTGAGGGGCAGCGGAACTATCAGGGACCGTCTCGTTTGAAATCGTATAGGTTGCCTGGACCGTGCTCTGTTTCAATGTTCCCGCATTGGCAGCCATTGACATGCGCAGTTCTTTCTTGGTGGAAAGGTAGTTTGAGGCAACGGTATCGGAGTGGATCATGATATCATCCACGACGTACTGCCCCTGCTGTTTTTTGAACAGCACAGTCGCACCCCGCTGGGCACTTCCCAGCTGAATTCGGGAGTAGCCTGCATTTTCATTGATCTCCAGGCTGGCCAGATCAGACATGAGCAGTTCCGGGATATTGAAAGACGTTTGCGGAACCTGGTCCACCTGTCGCCAGACCAGTTCGTTGAAGTCGCGTGAAGAGTGTCGTTGCAGGTTTCGAATATTCTGCTCGTGCATCGAGAAGGCATAGTTCTGAACCTGTACCATCATTTCCAGGGTCGCTTTCACCGAGGAAGGCCGTCCTTTCAAATCCAGTTCAATATCGTCGACCAGGATTTGCCCGAGATGCTCTCGCAGGATATATGTCACAGGCAGATTACCCTGTCGGGCAGATACTTTTGTGATGGCACCGTTGAATTGGATGTCCAGAATTTCAAATCCTGGTTCAGTAATTTCATCCAGGGGTAACTGAGCAACCAGTTGCGGTTCGACTTGCTTCCAGACCCGGTTTGAGAAGTCGGGAGTCGAACTGAAGTCCAGAATCTTCATGTCTCGCTTTGACAGTGCATCACTGAAGACCATGGTGATTGCCCGGGTCGAGAACAGCGAAGTCAGGGTAATCTGCTGGTTTCCCTGATCCTGGAAAAGTGTTACTTCTTCGATCAGATATTTTTCTGGAACATCAATCTCATCTGATTCAAGTTTGACCAGAGACAGATTCACCATTTTTCCATCATTATGAGTTACAAAATTTGCCAGATTGTTCTCGATGCGTAATTCGTAGTCTGCGGCTGCAGCATGTGACTGTGGCAATGCCGCCAGCTTCAGATCTCCAAAATCGAGGCTGCCGTTGAAGAATTGACTAGCTGAGTATTTTTCGAGTTCCGCCTTGTCATTTTTGTTGTAGGCATCGAGAAAGTTGCTGACGGCTAACAGCATTTTGGCCTGTTTCTTGGCAGAACTGATATGGTTTCCGTCCACTTTTGATTCCACAGCGACATCGGTGGCCTTCCATTTTCCATCTTGCAGTTTCATGGAAATGACCATTTCACCGGAACGGCGGGGGAGTCTGATAATGGCAATGTTCTTGTCCAGTTGTGCATCAGGACGTCGTTTTTTCGAACTCTTTGATTCGCCGGCTACTTTTTGAGACAGCTTCGCCAGAAACGCGGGATGCAGCTGTTGCAGGGTTTCTTTAAAATCGCCATCTGTGGTGCCGAGAATGTCATCGCGGTTACCCTTTTCCCAGGCAGAAACGAATTCGCGGACTGTCAGCAGCAGATCCATCTGCTCGGTCACAGATTTCATGACCGTCAAATTCTGCTGCTTCTGTTTAATATAGATGTCATCGACAACCCATTCACCGGTTTTGGTCACTCGCTTGAGTTCATACAGCAGCTTCTTCTTGTTTTTACCAACTTCAGCTACGACTTTTTTGTGATTCTCGGAGATGTCGGTGATTTCGACAATGGTGGTTTCGCCGGTCGGAATCTTGAGGATTTTCAAGTCATCCAGGGATGTTTCGTCCCGCAAAGCCACTTTTGAAAATTTCATTGTCGAGTGATGTTTCAACGACTTGAGGTCTCCACTTTCGATCGCTTTTGAGAACTGTTCTATCGCAGTCACTTCCACTAATGAAGCGCAACCAGTGGTCAATGTCAGCAGAAACAGACAGCTTACCAGAGAGAAACCGTTTTTTAACATCATGATTAGTCCAGGTAGGTATTGGGTTTTGAGAGGAGTGAGACTGGTTGTTGCAATTCCGGAGATGCAAAGCGGAATGATACAGAATGCTTTAAGCTCAGGAATTGTAAGTAACAACTGCTTCTGGTTTGAGAGCCCGGAAGCCAGCTGTGAGAGAGGATGCGTTTTTTGACATGATTCGGGTTTTAAGTCAAGACGTTTCCTGGAAAAACTGGCGTCTTTTGCCTTGCTTTTTCTAAAATAATTGCCCTTGGCCCAGATCAGGAAATCCATATAATCTGGCTTCTTACCTTTTAAATCATTTCTTCACAGCCTGTTGACTTTCAATCGATTGCTCAATTCGAGCGGGCCCCGATTCTCGGACTTCCATCACGCGGAAAAGTAGGTTTCTGTGAAACGATCTTTATTTTCAGTTTGGGCTATCTTATGGATGGCACTTCCGTTTCCGGTATCAGCAGAAGCCGAGGAAGATATCACGGTCCCCGTCAGAATCCGCATTGAATGGGGAGAGGCAGTTCCCCGTCACTGGGGAGCCCAGTTTGATTTGACCGGTTGTGAGCTGTTCTCGGTGAATTCCCTTGGAGTTGATGCAGACGAAGCCGCAGTTTTAAAGAAAACGGGTCAGTCGGTTCGTTATCAGCCACGTTCGCGACGTGTCTTTAACAGTGTTGAGTTCCTAATCCGTGGCGGCACTGATGCTGCAATCCAGGTAATGCTGCAGGATCGAGATGATCCACAGATCACCTTGAAAAAGCTGTTTTCAGTGAAGGATATCCTGACGCAGAAAGAAATCCTCCCCATCAGTCAGACTGCAGCCCAGCTGATTGTGCAGCAGGCACCCGGTGATTCCTTCGTCTTACGGGCCAGGCATCCACACCTTGTTTTTGAACCAGGTCAGGAAATCACATTTCAGGCGTTTCCTCACTTTCTCTTCAGTAACACAGACGCTCCCGCTCAGGAGTTGAACTGGACGATTCAAAGAGCCCGCACAGGCGAGGCTGTTACGGCGGGGACTGTTCAGCTGCCAGCCCTGGATCGCATCGAATTACTGAAACAAGGTGTCAGTCTGTCAGTAAAGTCGCCAGCGAAAGGTGAGTATAACCTGATGGTGGCCATGGGAAGTCATCAGGCTGTAGCCCAGTTTGCGGTGGTTTCGCAAGAACAATCTCCGTCCCCTGTAAAGTCATCTATTCCTGATGCGGGAATCCTGGTAGATGAATTTTCTCCGAGCAGTGCTCTCGATCATCGGGATCTGGTTAAACGTCGTCCCGGCGGCCGATTCAGGGGTTCCTTGAAATCATTCTTTAAATCCAATTCTACCCTGGAAGAGTCTGGCCAGCAGTCTCCCCCCTGGTCAGCCTGTCACTTGAGGGTGAAGAATCTGCATCGTCCCCACAAATTACTGGTCACATATCCGCGCCGTGAGGGTACCCGTTTGGGTTTCAGCATCCTGGAACCGGATGCCGCCGGGCAACTCGTACCCGTTGGCATTGATTCGGGAGTCTATCAGCCTGATTCTGGTGTCGCTGCGACAGACCAGTCGGACGAATTGCAGGCGGAAATCCTCTTCTGGCCAAAAGTTGATAATCCTATTGTATTATTTCACAGTCTGGGTTCTGAGAATCCAGCTGAAGTGACGCGCGTTGAAGTATTTGAGCTTCCAGAACACCTGCCTTCGGGAAATGAGTCTGCAGGCGAAGTCAGTTTTGGGAAAGAAAAGAATCGGCTGACCGGGCCCTATCTGCAGAAACCATTGCTGCCGGAAATATTTGGGGCAACACAGGTGTTAGACAGTAAAAGTAACCGCAGCCTGGACGACTGGCAGACGTTTCGGGAAGCGGGTGAGCGCTTGAGTTACTATTTAAAATACCATCGATTCAACAGTGTCCTCATGGCTGTCTCAGCTGACGGAAGTGCCATTTATCCTTCTGAGTTTCTGGCACCGACGCCGCGATACGATTCCGGGGTCTATCATTCATCCGGTCAGGATATCGTACGTAAGGATGTTTTAGAGCTGCTGTTTCAGATATTCAACCGGGAGAAATTAACCCTGCTGCCGGAACTGCAGTTCTCTTCGATGCTGACTTCACTGGAACAGCTGCTGCAGGATGATTCCGGAAAGGCCGCCGGGATTGAACTGGTGAATTCCTCCGGGCAGACGTGGCGTGAAGCAAAAGGCACATCCCGAGGCCAGGCTCCCTTTTATAACCCCCTGGATCCAAGAGTGCAGGCTGAGATTGTCAATATATTCCGTGAGCTGGTCGTGCGCTACAAAGGGCATCCATCCTTTCAGGGTGTCGCGGTACAATTGAGCCTGAATGGTTATCTGCAGCTCCCTGGTCTGGACTGGGGTTATGATGATCAGACGATTCAGCAGTTCCAGAAAGAGACCGGCATCAAGGTTCCCTTCGATTCGGAAACAGACAAATACCAGAAACGTTTTCACTTTCTGACAACAACCGCTTTACCACAGTGGACACAATGGCGCTGTCAGAAAATCCGGGAGCTGCATCAACTGTTAGCCGACGTGCTTCAGGCAGAATCGCCGGATGCTCAGATCGTTTTCTCGGCCCGGGAATTACTGCCGTCCCGCAGTCGCGAAGGGG
>NZ_CAXAVM010000064.1:0-35067 GCF_963972345.1 uncultured Gimesia sp.
CTGAAAATAGGGCAGAGGACAGCTGTTTCCTGCTTTGTGACTTAACCTGTTATTCATAAGCAGGTTCGAGAATCGGATCCTGAATCGACTTCTGCCAGTCGATCAACTGTGTTTCCAGCAGATCAGCAGTGTTTTGCCATTTCTTTCTGGTCCGGCGATGCCACAGATTCGAGTTCTCTCCGTGATCCGATTCCAGGTCATTTAATTCATGCATATTTTGGGATTCCTCGAGAGAAATCCTGTCAGTAAATTTTAATTCGGATTGAAAGCGGCCCTGATTGTCGGTCACAAACGAAATCAGATGGGGGCGGTCCGCAGACTTGCCCGGGGTGGGACTATGCTGTGTTATGACCGCCAGAAAAACACACCAGGTAAAACAGAACGGTTTGATCATCGTGACTCGCTATGAGAGGAGTTTTTTGATTCTGTGATTAACTACCCAGTTCCTGTTTCAGTTCAATCAACTGTTGTTTCAACTCCTCCAGAGACTGTGTGAGTGTATCGATTTCATGCCTCAATGACAGATTATCCTGCTGCAGCTGTTCAATTACGGAAGTAAATCCAGACAGATCAGGAGTAACTGTTTGGGTGACAGGTGAAGGGGTTGATTCCTTTGCTGCTGTGGCGGGTTCCTCATCTGCGGTATCTTCAAATCCCAGTGTCTTCCCTTCGCGCTCCTGATACCAGTTGTGATCAACTTCAATTCCGCGACGTTCTATGCTGCCATTGGATTGTACATATTTCTGATCCAGCAGCCCTTTGAATTCGGCCCGTAGCTCATCCAGTGTTTCGATAGGTACCATTCGGCTGGCGCGGCCCCGCAATTCCCCCATGGTTTGCCGGCCACGTAGCCAGAGCTCTGTCAGTATTGCCAGCTGAGGTTCCGTGAACTCGAATCGCCGCCGCATATAATGACGATAGCGTTCCGTACGGCCACTGTCTGAATGAATCACCGCTACGAGCCCCATTTCCCGCAGGGAATCGAGCGTTTCATAGACCTGAGATTCGCTGTAGTTTGAAACGGGATCCCGGTTGCTTTTCTGATTACAGCCTGTGGTGACTGCTTTCAAGGTAAGTGGATACTGGTCCGGAGTCGTAAACGCTTTCTCCAACAACACGCCGATGACACGTCGTTGCTGTCGGGACAGTTCTGTGATATGCAGAAGCTCTTTTTCTTCTTGAGTCGCGTCATTCATAATCGATCTATTTTCCCTCTTGCGCATTCAGGTAATTCAAAAGAAATCAGTAACCGTTTGCCAGAATCCGTTTTGTTGATTCCAGGCAGCCTTGTGAAACTTTACTCAGAAAATCAAAGTCGAGTGTATCAACCGTATCCGTCAACTGGTGGTAATGCGGGTTCCGCAGAAAACTGGTGTCGGTAATCATCAGCGCAGGGAAGCCGGCGTCCCAGAACGGGCTGTGATCGCTCAAGCGGGTGGCTTGCAGCATCTCTCCATTTTGAGGAACCTGCAGAACTTCGACGGGTAGTTCCGGAACGGATCGCATACCGTTCTGGAAAGCGGCGATCAGGTCAGTCGAATTCTGATTACCAACCACGGCAATAAAATCTCCCGTATCCGGATACAGTCCCACCAGTTCACGTGGTAGCGTCTGGCTGCCGGGCGCGTGATCGCAATATCCCAGCATTTCCAGAGAGACCATGCCACGCAGATCGGTCTGTTGCTGTGAGTGCATTCGCGCATGCTCGGCGCCTCCCAGCATCCCGTTTTCTTCCAGGTCGAAGGCGACCAGTTCAATACTCCAGAGATGCTCAGAGCGGGAAAGAGCGGGAAGCAGTCGGGCCAGTTCAAGCAGAGCGGCAACGGCACTGGTATTATCATCCGCTCCCGGTGATTCGGGGCGGGTATCAAGGTGTGCTCCGACACAGAACAATGGCTTTTCAGGTGCCGTCAGATCAGGGTGGCGGGCGATCAGATTCTGCCCGGACCACTGGGTCAACAGTGAGTCGTGTGCCTGAAAGGGATGTCGTTCAACCTGCCAGCCTGCTGCTTCCAGCTCTCGGATGACGTACAGGCGGGCTGTCTCCAGTGCCTCGCTTTCTGCAGGGCGGATTGTTTTGCACAGTTCTTCACAGTGTTGCTTCAGGCGGAGGGTGTCAATATCCATATTGATGACTTTCGATTCCCTGACGACCAGTGGAATTCCTGCCGGACTTGCTGACCGGTTAACTCTGGTGGTCGAAATAATGCTACGTATTCTGAGACGTTTTGTCCTCAGCAGATTCTACAACGAACTGGAAGTCTTTGTCACTCCGCAGAGAATCGAAGTCTGGTTCATCTTGAATTAGTTTTGTTAAGCGGGGCTCCATTCGCAGGGAACGCCCCAGCCAGGAAAGTGCTTTATTTTTATCTCCCGCTAAAGTGAAATAACAGGACAGGTTATACAGCACGATCGGTTCGTCAGCATGATGTTGGTAAGCTTCTTCCATGATTGAAATCGCGGCTGCTAACTGGTCGGTCCGTTTGAAACACCAGGCCATGCCCATCAGGGTGGTCAGGTTTTCTGAATCTTTATCATATGCATGCTGATAGGCGTCTAACGCTTCCTGGTAGTGAGTCGCCATCTGCTGGGCCTGACCCAGAAGACGATAATATTTTTCTGAGTCGCGATCCGAAGCGGTAATACGGGACAATTCCCGCAGAGCCTGTTCAGGCATCTCAAGGATCAGAAAACCTTCCGCGGCATTGAGATACCGTTTGGGGCGAGAAGCAGGCAGAAAGACCATGGGAAACACCTGAAGAAAAATGAAAAAACCTCTGCCTGTATTTTACTGGAACAGGTAGAGGTTTTTCTATTGCAGCTACAGTGATATTTTCCGGGTTCTAAAAAATCATCCAACACGCATTATCCTTAGATACGACAATGCTTCATCTGCGGTTCCAGGGCATTTTCGCCAGGATCATGGCCATTCCACAGGTATCAGTAATTCCTGCAAACATCAGACCGGCTCCGACAAATGCAGAGAGCCCACTGAACCACGAATTCACGAACATCCCTAATAAGGCACCTGTCAGAACGAGAAATCCAGCAGCAATTCGTACCTGTCTTTCGAGAGAGATCGTCTTTTTACCCCGGATCACAGGCAGACCTTCGGCTTCCCATGCTTTGGTGCCCCCTTCTATGCTGACGACATTGGCAAACCCGCCATCAATCAATTTCTGGCAGGCCCTGGAAGATCGATTTCCGCTCTGGCAGATCAGATAAACAGGATCTGTTCCGTTTTCCTTGACCAGGCTTTGAATTTGTTCCGCGGTCAGTTGATCGAGCGGAATATTAACAGCAGTGGTGGCATGGACTTCCCGGAATTCCGCCGGCGTGCGAACATCGATCAGATGGACATCTTTATTCTGCTGGTTTTTTGCCAGGACACCTGGTTGGATCGTCTTGATTTCTACCATCTTAATACCTCGTTATGTCGTAATTATACGATATGTGTTTCCAAAAAAACGACTTTAAAAAAAACGGCCTTCGATGCAGTCCATCAGCTTGTTCAAATGAGGTTCTGCAATCTGGTAATAGACACTGCGGCCTTCCCGCTCACTTACAAAAAAACCGCAACGCTGCATCAGTCGTAAATGCTCTGATGCCACATTACTGGGAATCCCGCAATCTTCGGCAAGTTCTCCGACTGTATACCGGCCACGCAGCAGTAACTGTACGATGCGGATTCGCGCAGGATGCGCCAGCACCTTCAGGCACTCGGCAGCCTGTTCCAGCGCGGCTCCATTATATTCGGGTGTCTCTTTGAGTTTCATAATTTCTGTCCTCATATATATAATATCGTGATGTTACGATATGTCAATGAGGGTTTTTCAGATTTTTTCGGCAGTAATCAGGGTCGTTGAAATTCATCGCCGGGTCATTGTATCTTCATACATATCTGTCAAAATAGATAACAAATCCAAAATCCGCGTTGTCGTGTATAAGAGGCTATACCATGAAAAAGCAGTTCACACCTTCGAGTGAATTTCCGGGAAGACGTGCGTTCCTGAAAAATGGGGCACTGATTCTGTCAGGTTTGTCTCTTCCACAGGTAAGTGGAATCGCCGCGGGTGCCCTCCCTGCAGACAAACGGGGTGCAGTACGCATTGGACTGGTAACAGACCTGCATTATGCAGACAAACCTCCCGCTGGTTCTCGCCATTATCGCGAGACGCTGGCCAAGTTGCAGGAAGCTGCCACACAGTATGAAAATGATCGACCAGACTTTGTGGTCTTTCAAGGTGATCTGATCGATTCCGGAAAATCGCTGGCACAGGAGAAGCAGCATCTGCAGACAGTGGTCAAAGCGATCTCTGCAATACCTTACCCGAAGTATTATGTGCTGGGAAATCATTGTGTCGACCAGTTGAAGAAAGACGAGTTTCTGCAGGGAGTCGGACAGAAAGAGTCGTTCTACGCATTCGATCAGAGTGGATATCATTTTGTGATCCTGGATGCCTGCTTCAAAAGCGATGGCACTCCCTACGGACGGAAGAATTTTAAGTGGACCGATGCAAATATCCCGCCGGAAGAGTTGTCCTGGCTGCAGTCAGATCTGAAGCAGACGCCGTTACCCACGATTGTTTTCGTGCATCAGCCGCTGGATCTGAAAGATACGGATTCCCACGCCGTTAAAAATTCTTCGGAAGTTCGTAAGGTTCTGGAACAGTCGGGCAAAGTAACAGCCGTCTTTCAGGGACACAGTCATCACAATAAATATTCTGAAATCAAAGGTATCCATTACTGCACGCTGGTTGCCATGGTGGAAGGCTCTGGAATCGACAACAATGGTTACAGCGTACTGGATATATACGAAGATGGTTCACTGGTTCTGAACGGGTTTCGTAAACAGAAAGATTATCACTGGTCCTGAACAAAGAGCGTGGATGTCGTGCCGTCGTGACGGATATTGTTGCGATCTCAGGCTCGGTCTGTATAAGATAGAGGCTGGGTTTCACGCCATATTTGATCGATCCATTCAGGAGTTCACGATGCGCCGTTTTTTGAGAATATTCTTCGTTCTTATTTTCTGTCTGAGTGTATTGGGCGTTGTCACTAAAAGTGATGCAGCAGATCTTTCGCGGGAACCCAATGTCATTTTCATTATCGCGGATGACCTGGGTTACAATGAACTGGGGTGTTATGGCCAGAAGTGGATCAAAACCCCTCACATCGATCGCATTGCCAGCGAAGGAATCCGCTTCACCCAGTTCTATTCAGGCAACGCTGTCTGTGCCCCTTCCCGGTGTAACCTGCTGACGGGTAAACATCCGGGGCATGCGTATGTACGGAATAACGGCAAGCCCGAATACGTTCAGGATATGAAAGAGGAACAGGGTTGGAGCTTTCCAGGCCAGCATCCGATTCCCGATGCGGAAGTCACAATTGCCGAAATGCTCAAACAGAAAAACTATGCCACCGGCGCAATGGGAAAGTGGGGGCTGGGACATTTCGGTACCACCGGAGATCCCAATAAACAGGGCTTTGATCTGTTTTATGGATTCAACTGCCAGGTCCATGCTCACAATCATTATCCTGTTTTTTTATGGCGGAACCATACCAAAGAGCCACTGCCAGGCAATGACCGGACTTTATACGGCAAGACCCATTCGCAGGATAAATTTGTTGAGAACGGACTGGCCTTTATTCGCGAACATCAGAAGAAACCCTTCTTTCTGTACCTGCCGTTCGCGATACCTCATCTGGCCATTCAGTCCCCCGAAAAGTTTGTCGCAGAATACAGAGGGAAAATACCTGAAGAAGATTACAAACATCGAGGCTATATCAAACATCCGCATCCCCGTGCCGGCTATGCAGCCATGATTACTCAAATGGATGACGGCGTGGGACAAATCATGTCCCTGTTAAAAGAGCTCAAACTGGACGATAACACAGTCGTGTTCTTCACATCCGATAACGGACCGACTTACGATCGACTGGGGGGATCGGACTCGGAATTCTTTGAATCAGCGGGACCCTGGCGCGGTTATAAAGGCAGCCTGTATGAAGGCGGAATACGTGTGCCCCTGGTAGCGCGCTGGCCTGGACATTTTCCGAAAGGACAGGTCACCGATCATCTGTCGGCGTTCTGGGATGTCATGCCGACCATTGCCGAGTTGACGGGAACCAAAGCCCCTGCAGACATTGATGGCATCAGCTTCGCCCCCACGTTAGAAGGGCACCCTGACCAACAGAAGCAGCATGAATATCTGTATTGGGAATTCCCAGCCTACACCGGTCAGCAGGCGGTGCATATGGGTGACTGGAAAGGTATTCGTCAGAACCTGCTCAAGAAAAAACCTCAAATGAAGATTGAACTGTACAATCTCAAAACAGATCCCGGTGAACAGCATGACGTTGCCGATCAACATCCGGAAGTCGTAGCCCGTATCAAAACGATCATGAAAACGGGACGCACGCCTTCCAGAATGTTTCCCTTCCCGGCTCTGGATCCGCAGTAGCTTTTCGAGGCGTTACTTTGCCTTATCCTGATTCATAATTTCCTTGATCCAGCAGAACAGGCTGTCGCCAATCTGCTGGTATCCACTCGCTGCCGGGTGAACGGCGTTGTTCTGGCGTAACGTATCTTCTGTTGTTTGCGCGTTCCAGGGAACTTTGACAGCAGGGTAGTTGTGGGCACAGTCCAGGTTGATATGTGTAGGAACCATGAATATCTGCTGGTCGGTTTGATCACCGAACTTCTTTGACATCTGTTCCACTACATAGTGCTGGTTGCGCTTGTATTGCCAGCGGGTCTGACCGCGACCATTGGTTGTGCCGAAGGCATCCTGTGTTGCTGCCGGAGGAACGGGCAGCATCAGACCAATTCTGGTTTTCGGGCTGAAGTCGTGGATCATCTTAACCAGAATCTCAAGATGATTCATCATGGTATCTGTCCGCTCACCAATGGTTTCGTCGGTAGCGGAATAAACGTCATTCGGCCCGAGAAAGATCGTGACCAGATCAGGTGCTTTTCCGTCATTAAATTCTTTACAGTAACGAGGGAAATCGAGCTTGGGCTTACCGTCTTCGTCTGCATAGAGAAACGGGCTGCCTCGTTCGCGATAATGTCCCTGGCGGGCATTATCATTGAAGTGCGTTGCAAATCGGACGGCGGTCCAGCCACCATATCCTTCATGCTGGACGCCGTCTTCCTTGTTGGGATTATGGGAACCAATCAGTTTCAATTTGGGTCCCTGAAAGTTTTGACTGAGCTGGCGTACGTGTCGTGGATAAATGGAGTTGTGTGTGAGGCTGTCGCCTATCATCAGGATGCTGACCGGTTTGTCTTTGCCGGCGGCAGTCGGGACGACACGTAATCTTGAGTCCTGGCTGGCGATAATTTCATTATTTTGATCAATCACATTTAATGTGAACTTATAGTCGCCAATCTCTTTCTCATCGGGAGTGTAAGTCCAGCGTTCCTGCTGCAAGTGTCCCCGGTTGCAATGCACGTCGAAAACATAATTGGCAGGATTGATCGACAGAGAAACGTTATCGAAATAGACACTGGTTTCAATTCCTGGCACTGCGTAGATGGTGGGAGGCAGAACCAGCCGGAGCGGATCTTTGGCTTCTGTTTTGAGGTCCGGTTCCGTTTGAGGTTTATCTTCACCGGCGGAGGTCTGGTGAAGCGGAATGAACAGCATCAGTGTCAGCAGCAGGCTGAAAGTAAAGCGTGTTTTCATGTTGTGTCCATCAAAAGTAGTGAAGTATGAGAATAGATTCAAATTCATTTATCCAACCCAGATGGGGCTGGACCAGGCGAGCTGACCATTGTGTTGAGTGACGCGGACGTAATACCAGTCGGTGGAACTCGTGTCGCTCTGCTGATCATGCCAGCGGATTTGGGCCGAGTATTCACTCTGTCTCACCAGGCGGTGCAGAATATAACTTTCACTGGTGAACACGCCTGTGAATTCTACGACGTTGTCATCAATCAGGTCCCCCAGTCGGGCACTGATTGTTTTCTCATAAGGTTTACGAATTTGCAGCGTGAGGACCGAGTCAGGATTCCCTTCAATCTCGCAGACGACTGCTTTAGTAGGATCTTCGCCGTAGCATTTAACGCGTGTTGTATTCGAATCCAGTTTCAGTTCCTGTGGAGAGATTATAGTCAGTTTGTCTCGCAGTTTTTCACTGAAGGGAGCCGACTGAAAACAGGGGATCGCACGCGTAAATCGTGCCTGGTCCAGTTTGATATTCATATCCCACAGACAAGTGCGGCCCATCGCCAGGTCCGCCCAGGGACCCCAGCCATATTGCAGGCGACACTTTACTTTGCCTGGTAAAACGGGTTTGTCTTCAAGATGGTCTTCCGGGAAATACCGCTGAATCACCTGTCCATTGCGAATCAGTTCGACCATGGAGATTGCGTCTTCCCCCTGCACGCGGACATCGATCTGCCGATCGGATGTCGCTGGCACATCGCCGCCCATGGGCTGGCCATTCAGCGAAACTTCCAGAGCGATCCGATCTCCGGTCGCCGCATAGGTGCGACGGGCACGAATCGCTTCCATCAATGATTGTGAGGAGAGATCTTTCGCCCAGACCCCCACGACTCCTTCTCCGTACGCGCCAGGATATCCCAGGTGATCGTCAGTCGAAGCAACAAAGCCGAACCGCATCCCCTTCTGCAGTTGAGGCACAATCATATTCGCAGCAGAACGACCACCGTTGCTGTGTCGAATCATGGGGTAAGGAGAACGATCAGTCTCCGTGCAGCCATGTTCTGAGAAGACCTCGACAACAGGAGAGGCCGCAGCACGATAGTGTTTAAAATTGGCTCCCCGCCAACCCTGTTTGTAACCGACGTGATGGGGGATCGCCAGGGCCTGATTGCTCTCTGCGAAGTCCAGCAGTTTCTCTACGTGATTGGGCAGGTACAGCTCGGGCTGGTCTTCGGGAAAGATCATGCAGTAATCGCCGAACTGGCTCGAATGCCATTCGTACCCCAGGAAGGCCACGAACTGATCTGAGTTGGCATCCTGCATCAGGCGTCGGGTTTTGGCCCAGTGACTGGAATGGACTTCAAAGCCATTCACCCATTTCATGTGACGGTCACCCGGCATTTTCGGCATATCGTGCCATGAGGCATGGCCGGTGAAGGCGAAGAAATCCAGGTGCTCCCGGGCCAGTTCGATGGAACGCTCCAGCGAGCCTTTCGCATAACCAACGGCATTATGGTTATGCAGATCACCCCAGAACAACTGGAATCGATTATCGGTCTCACTTCCATGCAGTTCTGAATCGACACGTACTCCCGAGAGAACGGTGGCTGCCACCGATTCTCCCAGAAACGTTCGCCGATTGATTTTCTGAGGATCTTGCATGATTTTCTTACCTTCATTAAGACAGGGGCAGGCTCGAAAAAAGAGGGACAGGTGAAATGCCTGTCCCTCTTGTCGTTCAATGATGCGACAGCTTATTTTTTACCAATGCAGTAAATTTTATCGGTCATCTTCAGGTAGATTTTTCCGTCAGAAAAGACCGGGGTCGCCAGCGCGAATCCTTCGAGCGGATTTTCAGAGACCAGTTTGAACTCATCTCCCTGATCCAGCACAAAGGTTGTACCATCTTCGCGTGTGACATAGATGTGCCCATCTGCGAGGATCGGCGAAGCACTGAATTTATTTCTGCTGCGGGGAAGACGATCTCCCCAGATCTTTTTGCCGGTTTTAACATCGAAGCAGAGAACATCACCTTTATCGGAACAGATATAGAAGCGGCCGTTGACAGCTGCGGGAGTCGGGACGTCCGAGAATTCTCCCTTTTCCTCGTTCGTCCAGGCGACATGCGATTTTGTCACATCACCACTGCCACCCAGTTTGATACCGGTAATCGAACCGCCCCGGGCATAGGGGGCAATCAGATAGCCATCGCTGATGACCGGGGAAGAGATCGAGCGGAAGTATTTGTGCTGAGTCGGATTCAATCCGCCCACCTGCCAGATCTGTTTTCCCGTCTGTGCATCATGGGCGGTCACATGATCAGCTCCCAGTACATAAATGATTTCTTTGCCATCCTGGTTGACGACGACGGGAGTCGAGTAGCTCTGGCTGGCTTCTTCCGGTGCATCCAGATTGCGGTCCTGTTTCCAGGCTTCTTTGCCGGTCGCTTTATCGAAAGCGACAATATAAGAGTTGTCACTTTGCATACAGGCGATGACAACCAGGTTATTTGTAAGTACCGGAGACGTTCCCAGGTCCCACCAGAGAGTGTCTTCACCATAAATTTTCTGCAGATTTTTCTGCCAGACAATTTTGCCTTCCCGGTTCAGACAGGCGAGGTCACCGCTTTTAAAATAAGCGAAGACAAACTGATCGTCGGCTGCGGGGGAAGGGCTGCTGCCACTGCCTTTTTTATGTTTGCCGGCGCGCTCGCTGCCGAAATCGGTAGTCCATTTTTTCTTACCCGTATTCTTATCCAGGCAGATCACTTCATTTTTGCCATCGGTCGTGGTGGTCAGAAACAGATCGTCGCCCCAGATGGCGGGAGTTGAACCGCTGTTTCCCGGGAACTCCACTTCCCAGAGTATGTTTTTGGAACTGTCCCAGGAGACAGGATAACCGGAACCTTCTGCGACACCGTTGGAAGTGGGGCCACGCCAGCCAGGCCAGTTACCGGCAAGTGTGGTCGAGGCGAGAAACAGGGAAAGAGTAAGAGTTGTCAGTAAAGCTTTCATTATCATTACCTCAGACTGTGTGAATTATTTTGCGAACCGGGTTCGGTGTGCAGTTCAAAATGATGGCAGGAAACAGTTACTTGGTGAGATCTCCGATTATAGCATGGTTGGAAAACAGATTTCATTCAGAATCGAAGTATTTTTTGACGATCCAGTCAGGTTGGTGCTGATCGGGTTTTCGTTTCCTTCCGGTCAGATCGATGGCTTCCGGTCTGGGATGATCGGATGTGAGCGGCTGTTTATCGTCCGTTTTCATCTGCCACTGTTTTAAGTCCACCAGCATTTTCTTGATGCGTTCCTGCTGTTCCGGGTGCTCGGAGAGGTCTTGAAGTTCGTGTGGATCTGTTTTGAGATCAAACAGTTGTGTCTTGTTGATCTGTGGATAACGAATCAGTTTCCAGCGATCATCGCGAACAGCCCGCATCAGATCTTCATAGGTGGTAAACAGTGTGTCCCGAATGCGATCTGTTTTTCCCCGCCAGATGGGAGCCAGGTTGGATCCTTCAACACCTGCAGGGACCTGGATCTGGGTTAAATCACAGACGGTTGGAAAAATGTCATACAGATAAACCAGCGCATCACTGGATTTGTTCTCGGGGAT
Organism: uncultured Gimesia sp.; assembly: GCF_963972345.1. Taxonomy (NCBI): domain Bacteria; kingdom Pseudomonadati; phylum Planctomycetota; class Planctomycetia; order Planctomycetales; family Planctomycetaceae; genus Gimesia; species uncultured Gimesia sp. The sequence goes on from NZ_CAXAVM010000064.1 coordinate 11,289, forward strand.
GCCGGGGCCTTGAAAGATCAACGGCGATTTCATGCTGTGCTCATACAGATTCTGTTTACCGAGCAGACCATGGCTGCCCAGTGCCAGACCATGATCGGATGAGAAAATTACAATCGTATTCCCGTCAAGCTTTCTGTCTTTCAATGTCTGCAGAATGCGTCCGATCTGCGAGTCCATGTGGGTAATCATCCCGTAATACTCGGCGATTTGCTCACGTAGAATATCCGGTTGGCGCGGCCAGTCGGTCAATGCTTCATCACGACCCGTTAACCAGCCATTATTGAAGGGGTGTTGTGGCATGAAGTTTTTAGGGAGCGGCGGGACATTATTCTCATACGCCTTCATCGCTGATTCGGGCGGCATCCGCGGATCGTGGGGCGCAGTGAATGCTACATAGGCGTAAAAAGGTTTCTCTGCAGGCTGTTGCTTCAAAAAATCGACGGTGGCATCAACAAAGAGTTCGCTCGAAAACTTTTCGCCCGTCCGTTTGTTTGTGAACTTACCAGCTTTGAGGTCGACTACTGGTACCTGCAGATGGTTCGACATACCACCAATGAATGCTGCGGTCCCGGTCGTGAAGCTCTTCTGAAATGAGTCACGGTTATTATGCCATTTACCTGTGCCGAAGGTCTCATATCCCGCCTGCTTCATTAACTGCGGAAGTGTGATGACCCCTTTCAGATCCATGGGAACATGGTAGAGGGAGCGTCCACTGTTCAGCATAGCGCGGCTCGGCTGGCAAACGGCTCCATGAATGGATCCCATACAGAAGGCGTTACGAAAACTGAATCCGGTTTTCACCAGCTGATCCAGATTCGGAGTCTGGATGTGGGGATTGTCATAGGCAGCCAGCGCATCAGCCCGTTGATCATCGCTGAAGAGGAACAGAATATTTGGTCGTTTGGCTGGCTCTGCCGCAGTAACGGTCTGACTGAGTAAAAGAAGAGTACAGGAGGAAACCAGCAGGAAAAAGACGGAATTTCGCAAGTGAGCACTCATGGGTTGTTCCTGTAATAACTGCATTTCAGTATTGAGTTCAATCTAGTTTGAAAAAGCGGCGGCCTTTAAGTTCGAAACGGGGCAAAGCACCAGGAGCGACAGTGACCACTTCCGCGTTGAAGTTCAGCTTATCCTTGATTGCATGGCTGACTTCCCGAACCAACCGCTGAGGATCTGCCGCGGCAGAATCCGTTGGTTCCAGTTCGATCTTCATATGCTGCATTGAACGAATCGTGCGGACTTCGATCCGGTATTCAGCAATTCGATCAAATGTCCGCAGGATCGCTTCCAGGCTGGAAGGGAATACATTGTTACCGCGAATAATCACCATGTCATCTGCACGCCCCAGGATGCCTCCCTGCAAACGCAGTAACGCACGACCGGAAGGGCAGGGGGAAGTATCTTCCGAAACCAGATCGCCCGTGCGATAACGAATTAAAGGAGAGCCAATCCGCCCCAGATTGGTGATAATCAATTCGCCCTGTTCTCCGGGAGACACCGGTTCCAGTGTGTCCGAGTTGACAATCTCGGCAATGCATTCGGTTTCCAGAATATTCAGACTGCCCGGGCTCTCCAGTGGTTCAATTCCCAGCGCACCGATCTCCGTCATGCCCCAGTGATCAAAAACCCGTGCCCCCCAGGCCTGGCCGATACGCAGTTTCGTCGCTTCGATGTTTCCCCCTGGTTCACCGGCGACGACCAGTGCCCGGACGCGACTGGCGGCAAGATTGATATTCTCGGCTTCTGCCACTTCCGCCAGTCGCAAAGCATAAGTCGGAGTACAACAGACGGCGGTAATCCGATTATCGAGAATCATCTGCAACCGGGCTTCACTGCCCGTGCCACCACCGGCCAGGCAGAAATTACCCCGTCGCGTTGCACCTTCAAAGGCAGCCCAGAATCCAACGAAGGGGCCGAACGAAAAAGGAAAGAAGAGTCGATCTCCCGGATAGAGGCCCACCATGCGATAAATCTGCGCCCAGCATTCACCAAACCAGTCCCAGCTGGCTTTGGTATCCAGCCAGCGCATGGGTAAGCCGGTGGTGCCTGATGTCTGATGCATGCGGGTATAATTTTCGACCGGATATGTCAGGTTCGTACCGTAAGGCGCGTGAGCCAGATGATCTTCTACCAGTTCAGATTTGGTGGTGATCGGCAATTTCTGCAGGTCGGAGAGGCTCTGAATCGAATTGATATCGACGCCCGCTGCTCCCCATTTCTTCTGCCAGAACTCATTGGTGGCAGAAACCTCTTTCAGAAGGTATTGCAGGCGTTGCAGCTGGCGTGCCTGCAGAGCCTCCCGGTCCAGGTTTTCCGGCTCAGTGTCTGGTGCATTCATATTCATCTTAACTCAGTTGTCTGGGGGCATCAAAAGTGGAGATTCTGGGTTCTCCCTTATTCTGCCGCAACTTGAATGAATTTCCAACCTAAAGAGCAATCCGCGGTAGAAAATATCTGCCGGAATTCAAACGTTCCCCATTCTGGAACCAATTGATATTTAAAGGGTTATTGAAGTGAAACTATCTAACACGACCATTCCAACAAGCACTCAAGTCACAAATTATGAAGGACGATGATATCGATAGAGCAGGCTGTCCTGATTATCGAAAGAGATACGGTTCAGATGAGAATCAGGATCGTCTGATCATTGACGACAACAGCAGAAATGACATCTGGAGAAGAGGACTTTATGGGAGCGGATGGCGGTAAGATAGATTTGAAACTGGGATTCCTGACAACAATTGAATGTCCCGACGGCTCACTAATCGGGGGCTTGCTGGTAACAAATCATTTTGGCAGGCCGCTGGAATTTCAGTGCACCACTCCTGTCAAACCGAACCGGACTCAGGAAGTCCTGTATGGACCCACCCTGGTTCCATTTCTGCTAGGTGAAGTGATCGGTCAGACGCTCGTTGAAAAAATGAATATCAAACCTCACCTGGTGCTGGTTGAGCAGGAACAGGCAATGGAACTGCAGAATCATATTTCCATTCCGGTTGCGATACTGACGGATGTCGAACAGATCATCGAGGAAAACGCTGCTTACATCAGCGAGCAGATTGGCAGGAACCGCCTGCGATTTGATGCCGCACACCAGACCGGAAAAACAGCCATCGAGAATACCAGTCGAAACATTCCGGCTGATGCCGACCTGGGCGAGCCATTTGAGCGTGTTCGTGAGGCCTTAAACGAAGCGGTGAAAATGGGCTCATCCCGATAAGCCGTCGTTAGAAACAATGGTATTGAGACCAGTTGAGCAGACTTCCTTCCCAGGCAGGCAGAGACGTGGAATTTTCAGAGCCAGACATTCAAAATCATCAATCGACTGAAACGACAGCTGGGCATACCGGCGGCCCTCATTTTATTCAACGACCAGCGGAACCTGTGCAGACAGCCATCACGGACGCTGATCGCTGGCAACTCAAGCAGCAGATTGACAGCGAAACGATTCCCCTGGCTGTCTCGGCAGCAGTGTTTGCTTCTGGGATGAATGGCGCGCTCACTCGCAAATTCAATCTCGAGACCACCGCACTGGCATTGCTTGAGAAAGCGGGTCTGCAGCCCAAGTGGAAACCGACGAGACCCCGCGTTAAAACGTTTGGGATGACTTTTCCTGACGGGTTGGAATTCATGCCTCCCAAACAGGAGAAAGAAAGCGGAGCGGAACTCAGTCGGATTGAAGGCCCTAAAACCACGAGTTCTGAACCGGGTGAACGCAAAAAAAGTACGCGTCTGAAACCCCCTGCGAATGCACTGTCGCTGGAAGACCGCCTGTTTTATCTGCTGCAACCACCATTACAGTCGTGGCTGGCCGGCCAGGAACTGATCATGCCTTTCGAGCCTTTCCCTTATCAATATGAGGGAATCGCCTGGCTGTTCTCGCAGAAGTCAGCGTTGCTGGCTGATGAAATGGGACTGGGAAAAACCATGCAGACCATTACCGGCGTGCGACTGCTGTTACGCAGTGGCCAGGTTCGTCGCATTTTGCTCGTCTGTCCCAAACCATTGATTCCCAACTGGCAGCGTGAGTTTAAATTCTGGGCAGAAGAACTGCCGGTCACGGTAGTGCAGGGTGATACGGCGCGGCGACGCATGATCTGGGAAATGCCAAACACGCCGATCTTGATTGCCAATTACGAATCGATGTCGCGCGACTTTGAGACCATGGGGGAAGAGAACCTTCCCCGCTTCGATCTGGTGGTACTCGATGAAGCACAACGTATCAAAAACAGAGATTCCCGCACAGCTGAAGTTGCCCGTTCCATTCCCCGCAAACGCAGTTGGGCACTTACCGGGACTCCGATCGAAAACCGTCACGAAGAGATGGCCTCGCTGTTCGAATGGATGGAAATTATTCCGCCTCGAGGCACGCCCGATTTGAGGCAGTTGCAGGTACTTTCCAAAGAATTCATTTTGCGTCGTACCAAAGACCTGGTGATGACTGATCTGCCACCTCGGCTGGACCGTCCCGCGTATCTGGACCTTAATCCGGCGCAACAGCATGCCTACGATACCGCGGAAAAAGATGGTGTAATCCAGTTGAATGAGATGGGCGACTCGATCACCGTGCAGCATGTATTTGAACTGGTTTTACGACTCAAGCAGATCACCAATTTTGATCCGGTAACCGGGGACAGTTGCAAGCTGGATCGTCTGGAAGCGGACATGGAAGAAATTGCTGCCAGCGGTGGTAAGGCCATTCTGTTCAGCCAGTGGACGAAGCCCCTGGACTTCATGGCGAAACGCTTAGAGCGGTTTGGGACACTGGTTTATCATGGCGGAATTCCCACAAAGCAGCGCGAGCCGATCCTGGATCAGTTCAAGCATGATCCGGATTCACACCTGTTATTGATGAGTTATGGTACCGGAGCTGTAGGTTTGAACCTGCAGTTTGCCGGTTACGTCTTCCTGTTTGATCGCTGGTGGAACCCGGCGATTGAAGACCAGGCGATCAACAGGGCACATCGCATTGGACAGAAAACCCAGGTGATCGTGACGAAATTCGTCTGTAACAATACGATTGAAGAACGGATTGACATGGTCCTCGAACAGAAACGCGAACTCTTCCGTTCAATTCTGGGCGATGGCGATACCACTTGTGAATCGCGGAGCCTGACCGCTTCCGAAATATTCGGCCTGTTTGACCTCAAACAGAAAAAGGGGGACGTGACCAAAAAGATCGCGCCCCAGGTTCCCGGAAAATCTGCCGCCTGAGCGAATTGGTTATTGCTTTGATACCAGGGGACTGGATGTCATGGCGCCTGTTTCATCCGTTACATTGATGAACCAGATTTTTGTATCAGCAGGCGGAGCAGGGCCCGTGATTCTGGTTCCTTCAACTTCCAGCGGAAGGGTTTGCCACTTGCGTTCCTTATTCGGCGCTTCATCAGTGGTAAAGTTGAGGACGGCGGTTTGGATTTTCACCGGCTCAGCCAGTTCCGCTGTGACTTTGCCATCTTTGATTGCGGGTTTCTGCACAACGGGCAGCGGCGTTTTGTCTTTCAGGTACTGATCGACAAAACGTGCGATTTCATCTGGTTTCCAGCCTGCCGGATGACTGTGTCCCATCTTGACTTCAATCCGAATATTTCGAGGCGTGGATTTCGGTACGGCTTCATAGCTTTTCTGATAGGCACTCAACCAGTAGGCAAAGTCATTCGTGCCATTCACAAACAGAATCGGCATTTGAACGGCTTGCAGATATTGGCCCGGATCATACAGTTGCATCCAGCGTTGGCTGTCTTCAGGCGGCAGTTGATTGATGGATGATTCGAATACCGAATGGGCATTCAAAAAACCACAACCGTACACAGGAACAGCGGCATCGAAACGGTTATCGAGCCCGGCGACGATGCAGGTCAGATATCCCCCCCAGGAGATTCCGGTGACAGCGGTATGATCTTTGTCTACTTCGGGAAAAGAGCGAATCAGAGAATGGGCCAGGATGGCATTCGCAGGAGCGTGGTAACACCAGTGTTCTGACTGGTCATCTTTCACCGCTTCAAACTTCTCTTTATGCGACTGATCAGGCCCACCAGCTTCGAGCCGGTTGCGAAACTTGCGATCATGCGGGTTTTTCCCGTCTACAGGTTGTGATCCCGCCAGGTCCATAGAGATGGCCGCGTAGCCTTTTTGAGCCCATAATTCTGCCCATTCACGAAAAGCAGTTCCCCCTCCGCCGTGAATGAGTACGATGCCCGGATACTTTTTATCTCGGGGCGCTTCCGGGTTGAGTGTTGCCGGGGATGCATAATATGCAAATACCTTTGTCGGTTTGCCGCGATATTCCAGACCCTGGTAAATCAGAGATTTGACCGGAGAATTTTCATCGAGCCATTCAAATTCAGGAGCTTTACTGAGGGCTTTCAGATCCCAGGGCGTAGTTTCTGGTAGACGGGGATCAGGCTGAATGACATCTTCCGCGGCCATCAGACCAGTGGCAGGAAGTACCGACATCAGAAGCAGTAACAGAAAAAAGTATGGATGTGAGAGCTGCATGATATTACCTGTCATGAATCAAATGGTGAAAGAAGACGCACCATGATTATCAATGACAGATGCTGCAGACGCAAGCGTCCGGTTTCAGGAATGCAGATTAGAACAGCAGACGATACAGGGCGGATCCGAAAATGATGGTGATCGTGATGACCGAGCCAATAATGCTGACACCCACCGCAGCAGTACCTGCTTTGAATGTGCTTTGAGACTCTGCAGGCAGATGCTTGCCGAGGATACTCCAGATCGACTTCAAGACCTGGTTGAACATCTGGGCGCAGAGTACGCTGGTCATTGACAGAATCAGGATTGCCCAGTGGGTCGCAGATAATCCCAGTAAAGTGGCAGCCGCGATGACGGCACTTCCCGCGAAAAAATGAATAAAAAAAGTGCTGTCCAGCCTGATGCCGAACTTGATGCCGCTTTCAACATCGATCAGGCGCTGCCGCCATTCAGGGCGCATTTTTTCTGATTCCGTTGTTGCGGTCGTTTGCCGTTGAAATGGTTTGACTTGTGTTTTTTGTGATTTGATCACTGTCCCGATTCCTATTGTGAAGCAGAGTTACCTAAAACTGAGGATAAATCAGAAGCCGTGCCGCCAAAGTTTCCAAACCGGGGCATGATGGTTAAACCGATGCCGGCATTTCCAGTGCTCTGGTTATAAGACATGCCCAGGCTCGTGACAAAATCAGCACCGGTCCTGGTAAGCGAGAGGATCTGTCCGCGATTGACATTTTCGCCCAGGTCATAGGCGGTGCTGACACCCGCGCTCCATTTCTGACTCATCACATAGTTCAGACTGGCAGATAATATCTGGCTGTCCAGATCGCCGCCCCCTTTGATTTGCTGCAGCGCCACATTGACTGCCAGTCGATTGGTGCGCTGGCTGGTGATCGAGACATCCCACAGCTGTTGGGCACCATCGAAGACATCGTAATAGGCGTTAGCTGCCATCGTGGTTCGATCTCCGAGGAACCATTTATAGTGTCCACCCAGCAGACCAAAGTCTTCACCAAAGTTATCGCGGTCCGCATCCGGGAAGTAGGATGCTTCCAGATCCAGGGTCATCCAGTCTTTGGTTCGCAGCCGATCGAGGGGACCGGTTTTAGTCTGAAGTCGATGACGCCATGCCATGCGTAGCACCTGCTGATCGTCAACCAGTTCGTAATAAGGATCAGTGACACCACGGCCGGCTCCCGTACGAACTGCATAAAAACGGGGATCAAACTGAGGCGGAAGCGTTCCGCCGAAGGTGTTGATGACCAGGCGTTCGCGGAACAGTTCCTGAGCGTTGTCATCAAATTCATTATATTGTGCGATCCCGGACAGGTTTTCGCTGGCATCGCTGAAGGAGTAATCTGCTTCCAGCACCATTTTATGTGCCAGGCCGTTTAAGTCGAAATAAGGATTATAGACGTCCGGGTAAATACGCTCTGCCATAATACTGCCGCGTAGACCAGCTGAGCCATAAAGGCGGTCGATCTGCTGCTGTTGCAGACCCTGTTCCCAGTAGGCTGCTTCCCCCATGACATAAGGTGTCAGAATGAAAGGACCAAGATTGAATGGTGCTTCCAGCTGATTGCGGGTCATCGCGACCAGACCCTGGGAATCGGCAATGAAAGGCAGAGGAGTAAAGACATCCTGCTGCGGATTATAAGGCGCCGAGCCCGGCTTCAGTTTTCCGTATCCCACGGAGGAGTGGGATGTCCAACTCAGCAGGTTGCCCAGCAGTGGTTCTCCCAGCAGGAACAGATCGGCTTTAGGCAGCCAGTCTGTCGTATTTTCGTAATCATTCAGCTTGGTTCTGCCAATAACCGACCAGGACCAGTTGTCCTGCTGCTGCTTGAGATGTAACAGTGTTTCCACATCTTTACGGTTATTGAAGTCGGATAGAAAATATTGCTGTTGAAAGTTTCTGTCAGAGAAAATCCCGGCTTCGCTTGTGAGCGTCATACCAAAAGGAGATGTCTGCCGGTGCTGATGGTTCAGGAAATAGCGATCTTTGGTAGACGGAACGAGATCGCGGCGGTCCAGACCAAGGTTGTCTGTGCCACTGTCGTGAATATAAAATGCCTCTGCATTTCCATTGAAGACATTGTCAAAACCAAGCAGGTTGGCTCCCTGGTAGTTTCCGGACTGGCCGATTCCAACTCCCCGATCCGAGTAGTAGTCAAGCTGGCCTTCCCATTTCGTACCTGCTGGCCGTTCAAGTCCCAATAATTTGAACATATCCCATTCCGTTTCGACCTGGAAACCGAAGATGCGGTCGTTTCCAAATCTCAAACCGGTAATCGGAAAATAAATGTCTTCCACCGGGCTGCTGACATAAGGCAGATAGAACAGAGGTACGTTGCCTATCTCGAAGGTGTTGTTGGAACTCGTCATCCACGCACGTTTGCCGGGTAGCGGCTGTCCTGTAACCGGATCAAGTTCGTTGGAGCCTGATCCCAGCCAGGGAGTTGTATAGCGGTCTTCGATAAAGACATCTGAAGCTTGCATTTTATATCCCGGCTTTCCGAACTGGCTGCCGGTAGCCCAGGCGTTCTGTGCCAGATAAGCGCCTTTCGAGAGCATACGAATCTGGCTGGCGCGGACCCTGACATCTTCACCCAGTTCAGGCAGATGCGTCTTCAGTTCAGCGTCCAGCATGACGGCCCGCTCTTCACGGGCATCGTAAAACGCGCGGTTCGCTTTGAGGAGGTATGTGCCCTGACGAATTTCGATGTTTCCTTCGAGATAGATTTCAAAGGGTGTCTCTTTGGACTGCCTGATCTCGGAGTTGAAGTTTTGCGTGTTCCGTCCGTCTGTCCAGATGATGATCCGGTCGGCAGACATGTCGACCATTTCCAGACCCTCTACCCCATCGATCAGCAGGTTCACTCCGCCGGTAATGACCCAGATCTGTTCCGGGGGGACCGTGTGTGTTGAAGGGAAGCTCTGAACGTTATACGGCACGGCGCTGCGGGGGAAGAGTCGAATCCTGCGGAAATCAGTAACGATTTCCTGTTCTGGAATCGGACTTAATTCAGGACCTTCAAGGGGAGGTTTCTCGACAATAAACTGGGCGCGTTTCAGTTGATGGTCGTGCGGAATCCCCCGACGTTCAATGGCGCGATTCAAAACCGGATCATCGGGGGCCACGGTGATCTGTGAAGGTCGTCTCAAGTTCTGTTTCAAACCGTTCTCAGTCACCAGGTTGACCAGCAGACTGTTTTCCGATTTGGATTCTCCCGGCAGATCGATGCGAACTTCGCCTTCCAGGTAAACAGACAGGCGATCAGTCTGACGCGTTTTCCGATGCCAGATCACCATCTGTCTGGATCGCAGGATCGCATCACCCTGCTGGATGCGGCAGTTCCCTTTCAGAATCGAGACGCTGACGAAATCTTCTTCCCACTGCTGCGAATACTCTGCAGAGATGGAGATCGGTTCTTTTTCTGAAGGCTCGTATTCCGCTTCTTCATAGGATGCTTTGGGGGCGCCGAAAAAACTGGTCTGTGCAGGCGCAACCGTCACCGGTCCGCCAAGCAATGTTAAGAAAACAATTACCTGCCAGATGCGATGCGAAACATACCGGGTAACGGAATTGATCTCGCCCGACACGGGCACTCCTGAAGTGATAACCGGGTAGGTCAATCTTCTGATGAAGAGGAAATGGTAGGGAATGGAATACGCTCTGGTACTGAAGGTTCGGTAGGCAGAGTGTAACGAATTGAGGTCAGTTGACTTAACTCCGCCGACTGGACCGGGATAAATGGGCGCGGATTATAGGTCGATTTCTGAAAGAGTGTCAATAACAATCGCTGCCACGGAACAACTCAATAAAGTGTTGTAAACTACTGATTTATAACGTGTTGTGGCTTTCCTGTTCTCTCGTCGCAATTGGTTTCCGCAATTTCAGAAATTCCATAGATTTTGACCAGCCATAAACACTCAGCAAAGCGATTGCCGGGACCAGGGGCGCCCGCATTCTCATGTTGGTCCAATAGAAAAGATGGACCGCTGTGAAGCTGAAAACGAGCCAGATTATTGGCCCCCAGCCTGACTCTCTCTTCCAGGTTAACAGCAGAACGCCTGCTCCGGCGCCTGTCAGTATCAGGAGATAGTAACCTGTAATCCCCCAGCCAATCAGTGGTTTCGATTCTACCAGGCTGCTGTTCAACGGGCTGAAGTTCCAGAATCGTCTCAATCTGAGCAGACAGGACTGTACAAACAGAGAGGGATCAGCTGCGATATTCGCTTTCGCTCGTTGATACATCCAGCGATCCCGTTCCTGCTCGCTTTTCACAGGGGGGATCGTGTTTTCGATCTCGCGCTCCAGGCTTTTCTGCCAGGCATCCAGACTTTCACCAGACCAGACTGTGCCCCACGGTTGTTGAACGACTTCCTGATAAAATACCGGATTATTTCCCAGCAGCAACGTATATCCGCCATGAGTGGTTGTCAGAATGGGGGCATGAAAAACAACCAGGTTCCGTATCAGCCAGGGAGAAACCGCGATCAGAATTCCCGCTGACAGATATGTTCGTTGACGCCATACCAGCCCCTTGGATGGTGTGTTGAGAATCCGTTTTAAAACCGGATTACACAGACTCGCCAGAAACCAGAGTCCGAAAAATGCGAGATAAGTCGGTCGACAGAGAATCGCCAGTCCCCAGACCAGGCCGGTCGCGAATGTCCTGAATGCCTTCTCTGGGGTGTCTGGCAGAGTCGTTTCTTCCGTCAGGTTCAATGCCAGCATATAAATCAGCAGACTGGTGAGGAACGCAGACAGCACTTCCGTCATCGCATAGCTCGTATATTGCAGTAAGACCGGATCGGTGGCCACAATCGCTGCAGCGACCAGCGCCCCGACTGGCATTCGCAATCGCAGACCCGTTTTCCACGTGAACCAGACGGTGAGTACTCCCAGCAGCACCTGCAACAACCCCACACCCAGACTGCCCGCTTTCACATAATACAGGGCAGCCAGCAGGCAGGGATACAAGGGGGGACGAAATGCAGTCGGCTCAATCCCGTCGACAATAGCTGCATTACCGGATGAATATCCATTCCCGCTGGCCAGATTTACGGCGATCGCGATGTAAGCGTCCCGATCTTCCTGCAGTTGATCGCTCTGCAGTACCACCATCATCAGACGCAGACCGCCAGCCAGCAGCAGAACCAGCAGCAGGGCGGTGGATAGGAATTTGGGTTTTGTCACAGACATCAATCCAAGGCATCAATCCAAAGAGGCGTAAAAGGCGGTTCCCGAGTCTGTCCGTTTGATGTTTATGTTTGCCCGAACTGGTACTTCAATTCCCAAAGCCAGGCTGGGACGGCAGTTAACTGAGGGGAAACTGCTTCAAGTATGCAGATCTCATACATCAGAAACAAGGGGACACTCCAGATCGAAGCAGGGGTTTTATGAGATTTCTGCCGACTGTAGGGACTGGGCGTGAGCGTGTCGTGGCATGATCCAGACATCTGGAAATATCGATGCTGATGGTTCTGAAGTATTCTGGTTGTAAAAAATCAACACGTTGCAAAAAACACTCACTTAGTAATGAAATCGTGCTTACAGTGAGCTATAGTTCGACAAGAGAAGATGGGTTGCGTGTGCGTTGGAAGTATTCCAGTATCATGGCAACGGGCCGCATAGTTTCGTATTGAATGCCGGACAGGCAGCAGGATATGGTCTTACCTTATGAGTAGTCACCCGCAGCGCTGGCTGGAGTCATTGGTAGACCGTCTCTATAAACTGCGCTGGATACTGCTGCTCATTTTTATGGTCCTCACCGGCCTGGCGATCTACCCCGCGTCTCAACTCTCTTTTGAACAGTCGATCGAATCGCTCTACGCCAAAGATGATCCACACCTGCTGGATTATCTGGAAAGCAAACGCTTGTTTGGCGGTGATGAATTTGTCTTCGTCGCGTATACCACTCCCGATCTGCTCGAGCCCGAAGGGCTCCTGGAAGTGCGCAGGTTCTCACAGGATCTGAGTAAGGTTCCCGGCGTCAATGCCGAAGTCACCCAGAATCTTGCCGACGCACTTTCGCCTCCCAAACTCAATTTCTTTCTGCGGGCTCTGATTAAGAGAAAACAGGATGAGATGACCGAGCTCTTCCGCGGGGTGCTGATTGGCGATGATAATCAGACAACCGCGATCGTGCTCAGACTGCTGCCCGAAAAAGACTCTCCTGTTCCCCGGGGAGAAACATTCCGCCGCATCCGTCAACTTGCCGAAGGACACACTCCTCGAGCCTATGTCGTCGGAGAGCCCGTGCAGGTGCACGATATGTTCCGCTATGTTGAAGAAGACGGCAACATCCTGTTCAAAGTTTCGCTCAACCTTCTGGCACTGGTCCTGTTCCTCCTGTTCCGTCGGCTGCGGTGGGTGATGCTGCCTCTGCTGGTGGTGATCTGCTCGCTTCTCTGGACCGAAGCCATCCTGGTACTGGGGGACTTTCAGCTCAGCATGGTCAGCTCCATGTTGAATTCCCTGGTGACGATTATCGGTATCGCGACGGTAGCGCACGTGGCGGTCCACTTCCAGGAACTGCAGCGTAATAACATTTCCCGACCACGGGCCATTCGCCAGACGATGGTCGAACTTCTGCCGGCGATCTTCTGGACCTGCGCCACGACAGCCGCGGGCTTCGCATCACTGCTCTCCAGTGAGATTGCACCGGTTCGCAGCTTCGGGATCATGATGGCACTGGGAACCATGATGGTGCTGATCGCATCAACGGTGTTACTCCCGGGGGGAATTTCACTCGGATATCTCAGTGCGCCCCTCAAACATTCCTCCGAGCAGGGGCTGGAACGCATCCTCAAAAAAGTCTGCCTGGGGACCGAGCGTTATCCTCGCTTCATCCTGGGGGGAACAGTCCTGCTGGTTCTGTTCGCGGCAGGAGGCTTCTCCCGTCTGAAGGTGGAAACCGATTTCAGTAAGAACTTTCGCGACTCCAGTGATATCGTACAGGCGCTCAACTTTGTGGAGACCCGACTGGGCGGCGCCTCGACCTGGGAGGTCAATTTTCCGGCTCCTCCCAGACTGGACGAAGAGTATCTGGACCGGGTCCGTGCGCTGGCAGCAGATCTGAATAAGGTCAACCCGCCCGATAAACAGCAACTCACAAAAGTGATCTCAATTACCGACACCCTGGACTTCATCCCGTCGATTCCGTTCGCCTCGGATCCGCTTCAGTCCAAACTTGATTCCATTAAAAGCCTGCAGCCCGATTTTGTCAGCAGCCTGTATAATCCGGAAAAAGGCAGAATGCGAATTGTTCTCCGCGCCCTGGAACGTCAGTCGGCAGAAGAGAAGCTTTCGCTCATCGATCAAGTCGATACTCTGGCTAAGCAACACTTCCCTGGTTCGAAGGTCACAGAAAAATCGGATGCTGCTGATGTAAAAACCATCGAATCCGGTAAGGCTGCCGGCATTTTTATTCTGCTGGCCTATCTGATTGACAGCCTGCTTAACGATCAGCTCTTCAGCTTTTTACTGGCGGGTGCCAGCATTCTGACGATGATGACTATCGCCTTTCGCAGCATAAAAATCGGTATCATCTCCATGATCCCCAACCTGTTTCCCATCGTACTGGTGGTCGGTGCGATGGGCTGGTTCAATCTGCCACTCAATATCGGCACCGCCATGATTGCCAGTGTCTCGATGGGTTTGACTACCGATTCCAGTATTCACTTTATCACCGGATTTCTGCGGGAACGCTCGCGAGGCGCCTCGGTCGTGGATGCCATTCGCTGGACGCACCGCGGGGTCGGTCGGGCGATTATCTTTGCCACCTGCGCACTGGTGGCCGGCTTCAGCGTGCTGACACTTTCGCACTTCATTCCACTGATCTATTTCGGTGCGCTGGTCAGTGTCGCCATGATCGGCGGGATGCTCGGCTCGCTGGTACTGCTGCCAATTCTCTTGCGACTGTTTTATAAAGACAAGGTCGAATCAGCTGCGTAACGGCAGCGGTTTGTATTTTCGCTGATCCATCCCCACGTAACGGGACAGTGGTTGATACAGGTGGTTATTTTCACTTTGCTCAACAATATGAGCGACCCAACCGACCAGCCGCGACACAGTGAAAATCGGAGTGAACAGTTCCGGATCAAAGCCCAGGTAATGTAACAGTCGACTGGCATACCACTCAACCCGGGGGTGGACCTTCTGTATTTTTCCCATGATCTCTTCGATCGTGTCTGCCGCATTTTCCATTTCGTTCTGTCCCAGGGCATCTGCCAGCTGAACACAATACGATTTCAGAATCGCAGAGCGGGGATCGCGGGGCTTGTGGTGAGAGTTCTCAAACCCAAGCACGCGTCGTCCCCTGGTGATTTCCTGACAGACCCATTCCTCGGCGTTACCCGACTGGACCGCTTCCTGCAATACATCCAGTACAGCGGTTCCCGAACTGCAATGCAGCTGGCCGTTAATCGAACCAATGGCAGAACAGACCGCGGAATACAGGGGACTGCCCGTCGATGCCACCACCCGCGCGGCAAAAGTCGATGGAGACAAACCATAGTCGGCATAAATGATCAGGGCGGCGTTAAATGCTTCTTCTTCCAGCTGCGAAGGTTCATCCCCTTTCAGCATATACCAGAAACTGCCCGCGTAGGAATGATGGAAGTTCGGTTCAATCAGTCGAGAGCCACGCACCAGATGATAACGATACGAAATCAACTGAGGCAGCATCGCCAGCAGATATTGCGCATTGGAGATCTCTGACTGGAAGACACCATATTCCATCTGGGGATCAAAGTGCGCCAGCAGACTGACACCACTGCGAATCACTTCCATCATGTCGATGTGAGGCGGAATTGCCTGAAGTGCCGCGATAACGGGGAGAGGCAGGGAGCCGGTTTCAATCAGCAGAGTCTGAAAGTCAGCCAGTTGTTCGTGGCTGGGCAGTTCACCGTGCAGCAGCAGGTAGGCTACTTCGATGAACGCCGCTTCCCGCGCCAGTTCATCAATCGGGTAACCCCGATAAGTGAGTCCTTCCTGAATCTGAGAGATCTCAGTTTCGGTAGCAACAATCCCGGATAAGCCGGGGCGATAAGGGTGACGTTCCATGTCGCGATCCTTCCGCACTTCCTGATTACGTTATTTGAGTCAGTCCATTTATGCCCAAAGTATAACTCATCTGCTCCGCAGAATCGACATATGATACACTGCGATTTATTGAAGAATAGGGAAATAATTTACAGGTCTTTTTCAGGCTTGACGTCACTGGCACCGGTGAACTGCTGGCAGGGCATTCAGGAATCTTCCGTTTCGGAAATCAGTCGACCCGCTCCGTCCGCCAGCAATGCTTTCGCAACCCTGACGCCGATTTCTGCAGCTTCCGCAAACGCACCGCTGACCGAAGCACAGATCCGTTCCTGGCCATCCGCGCTCAATACAACTGCTTCCAGAGTCAACTGGTCGCCCGCAGTCTGCGACAGACTTCCAATGGGGGCGTGACAGCCTGCTCTCAAATGACGCAACAGGCTCCGTTCTGCTGTGGTCGCCGCCTGGGTGGACGGGTCGGACAATCCAGCCAGCAACGCGGCCGTCTCACTGTCCTCTGTGCGGCATTCAATACCCAATGCGCCCTGTCCCACCGCTGGGAAAACTTTCGGAGGCTGCAGCATGAGAAACGCTCGGTGCTCAAGAAGTTCCAGACGCACCATCCCGGCTTCGGCCAGGCAGAGCGCATCATATTCCCCCGCGTCCAGCTTCTTGAGACGGGTTTCCACATTGCCACGCACCTCCAGCATCTGCAGATCACTCCGCTGATGCAGCAGTTGTGCGCGTCTTCTCAGGCTGCCGGTACCAATCCTGGCAGCGGGAGCCAGGTCGGCGATGCGCTCCACGGCTTCTGATTCCTGCGGAAAAATCAGCACATCGTACAGGGGGCCCCGTTCCGGAATTCCTGCCAGCTGTAACCCCGGCGCCTGTTCGGTAGGCAGATCTTTTAAACTGTGGACGGCGATATCAGCACGACCATCCAGCACCGCTTTCTGTACTTCGCGGGTAAAGACACCCAGTCCACCAAATTCTGAAAGCGGAGACGTCAGATCGCGGTCTCCTTCGGATGTAATGTGAACAATTTCAATCGGGCGTTCGCTGGTCTGCTGTTTCAGCAGATCCGAAACGTAGTAAGCCTGCCACAGTGCCAAATTGCTGGCACGGGTTGCAATCCGCAAAGGACGTTCTTCTGATGTCTGGTCCATCACTCTACTTTCCACTTTTATTCTAGAGCGTATCACATTTCACCATAGCGTCTCTCAAACTATGATACTTGGTCCAAATGGCCGTGGAGACGTTGTAGTAATACGGGACACAGTCTAAATGACTTACGATCGGCGGTTCAGCCGCCCTGCTGTTTTTGAATCAGGAATTCCGCTTACTTCGATCCCCCCGGTGGCGGGGTTGGCTCTTCAGGATCGGTACCGGTTGAATCTTTCGGCTTTCCTTCTGTTGACGTATGCTCGTTCGCGATGGTCGATGTCTGCGTGGTCGGAATCGGAGGCGCAATCTGGACTTTGAATCCCGCCAGCTTACGGTCTCCCAGCAGGCGTTTTCCCAACTCTTCCCGCAGCAGCTCATCGGTGACCCGCTGTTGGGGGGGGACCAACACTCCACAAGACAGGCAGAACTGAAACGCCTGGTCCACGGTTATATTCAAATCGACGATTTCGCTTTTAGGAACACTCATTGTATAACCAGTCACCGGCATCGGGGAGGTCGGCACCAGGATGGCTACCAGGGGCTCTCCCGCCGTGACCGTCATTTCCAGCATACTGTCCCCCGTGACAAATCCCAGTGACCAGATACCCCGCCGGGGATATTCGATTGCGACGACCCGGCTGTAGTCTACGGTACTTTCACTGAAGAAAAAGTCGGTTACCTGTTTGACAGAGGAATAGACGTTGCTCACCACCGGCAGTTTTGCCAGCACTCCCTGCTCAAATTTCACCACCATCCAGGCACCTATCCGCGCCGTCACGAAACGTCCCAAGAAGTAGAGCGCAACAATGGTCAGCGCGACAGCTACCGCACTCAGGTGAAACAGACTCTTGAACCAGCGGGTCGTTGCCAGCTCCATGTACAGGCCCATCGCCGTGGGCGGCATATCCGATTCGCGAATGCGTTTGGCAACTTCACGATAATCAAGATAAGGGACTGCACGATCTCCAAAAGGGACCCAGGCGTATGAGCTGAGTTTTTTTCGATTGAGAATCTGAGACTCTGTTTCCTGTTCGATCGCTCGCACCTTGTCCACGTCCGCTCTGTTGATCAGATAGTTGTTGCGGCAGTATTCCAGCGGGGGAAGATGTTCCATCTCCACAAAATTATCGCGGGGCTGAGAATCATCCGTGAAGTAGGCGATACAGTATCGGACCGTGGTCGTGGTCGGCGTGATTATATAGTCATTCACAATCCCGGCGACCCAGATCACAATCACCAGCGTCAGAATCGGAGGCAGACTGATGGCCAGCCCTCGCAGGAAAAAGCGATGGTTTTTGCCAATCTTCTTCTTCTGCGGCTTCGGAGCAGGATTATTTTCAGGAGGAGTGGTACTCGCATCCATCGAGGTACTTACCTTGTCTGTTGTATCCACGCTGACAGCAACCGTCGGGTGTGGAGATTTGATTTTCTAAAGTCATATACGCGGCGCTCTGGCTATGACTGCTACGTTGATTTCGCTGGCTCCTGCCTGCAGAAGAGCACGAGACGCAGCATTCGCAGTTGATCCTGTCGTCATGACATCATCAACCAGTAATATTCTTAAGTCTTTAACCCGACCGGGTCTACGGACATGAAATGCGTCGCGTAGATTCGTTCTCCTGTTCTGAGGAGTTAAACTGGTCTGGGGGGGAGTCTTCTTTCGTTTCGCGAGTATATTACCGCTGTATTTCGCTTGCAAGCGGTGTGACAACGCCTCTGCAATGATACTGGCCGGATTATGCGAGCGCCGCAGACGAGATGTCCAGTGCAACGGGACCGGAATAATCAGGTCGGCTTCCAGCTCTTCAAAGAATCCCCGGTTCCGGTAGAACAGCAGATTGGCCAGACCGCCCCCCAGGTAAGCACCATGGTTCTGCTTGAGATTCAGGATGAATTCCTGCAATGGTCCTTCATATTTCCCCAGTGCGACGGCCTTCGCAAACCGGAATTTCTCACCTCGACAATCTGTACAACCTCCGCTGGAATCCAGGTGCGGACCCACCGGAGCACCGCACCGCTGACAGACCCGGGCAAGGGCAGGCACGATCTCTTCAATCTGTGTTCCGCAATTCACGCCGGTACACACGGCTTCCATTCCACACAGCGAACAGCGGGGCGGATAGATAAAGTTCCTGCCGGTCTGCAGCCAGCGCGTCGAGATACGCTGCAGTTGTTCAATCCCCGGATATTTCATGATTTCCCGAAGTCATCCCTAGGATCAGTTTGATTTTTCGGTATCCTCACATACTGGATCGCATCGTATTTTATTAGAGCGTCTCTCGTTTTATGATACTAAGTCCCAATGCCCCTGGAGACGCTGTAGTAAAATCAGTGGACTATTAATCCTGTATTGACAGGTGGTCAATATCAGGCGAACACGCCAACGGGCGTGTGGACCATTTCGACCAACGTGGCATTCCAGGTCTGAAAAGACACAAGACATAGTCTAGGTCAGCCATGTCAGGAAATACAGATCCAATGTTCAGGCCGGGCTCGTTTTCTTAAAATACCAGTTGAGATCGTCAGGATAATCCGGTGGGAGCCAGTCAGTCAGAAGTTGTCATCATCGGAGGCGGTCTGGCCGGCCTGGCCTGTGCAGCGACGCTCGCAGATCGTGGCATTCCCGTCTCGCTGTTCGAGTCACGCCCCCGACTGGGAGGCCGTGCCAGCTCCTTCGCCGACAAACAGTCAGAACAGCTCATCGATAACTGTCAGCATGTCAGCATGGGCTGCTGTCATGAATTCAACCGCTTCTGTGAAACCGTTGGCATCAGCAGTTTCTTTCAGCGTGCACCCGAACTCTATTTCGTCGGTCCCGACTCTGTTGGCCCCGCTGCGGAAGAACAGCAGCTCAAAGTCAATCGCTTCGCCGCCAGCCCGCTGCTGCCGGCCCCCCTGCATCTGCTGCCTGCGTTCGGCGGACTCTCTTATCTTTCCTGGTCTGAAAAAGTCCAGCTCGTCCGCGGCCTGAAACAACTGGCGCTCGCGAAAATGGATCCCGACAATGAACCCACGATCGCCGACTGGCTGGCGGAGCACGGACAATCTTCCAACGTAATCAACCGTTTCTGGAACGTGGTTCTTGTCAGCGCCTTAAGTGAATCTCTCGATCGCATCAGCCTCTCGCATGCCCGCAAGGTCTTCGTCGATGGTTTTCTCAGGGCTCGCGACAGCTGGCAGGTGCTGATTCCCACCGTCCCCCTCGAACAGTTGTATGGCACAGTGATTCAGGAATATCTCAAACAACGAGGTACCAAAATCGCGCTGCAGACCGGCGTCGAAAACATCCGGATCGATGGCTCAAACATCACTGGTATTCAGTTGCGTGACGGAATCGAAATCGACTGCCGACAGGTCGTACTTGCAGTTCCCCACCAGCGGGTCTTCGATCTCCTGCCTGCAGAGTTCCCCGGCCGCGAGAAGTTGGTCGGCATTCAGCAGCTGGAATCCGCCCCCATTACCAGCGTGCATCTCTGGTTCGATCGTGAGATTACGACCCTGCCGCATGCTGTCTTCGTCGATATGCTTTCGCAGTGGATGTTCAACCGCAGTCGCCTCATGCAGAATGCTGATTCAGAGAACGGGTATTATTACCAGATCGTCATCTCCGCCAGTCACCAACTGACCGGATCTGCCCGGCAGGGACGCACGCAGGCTGAGATCATCGGCGCGGTCATCAGAGAACTGGCTCAGGTCTGGCCCGAAGCAAGCACCGCAGAGCTGCTGCACAGTCGCATGGTCACCGAGCACCAGGCCGTCTTTTCCGTTCAGCCTGGTGTCGAACAACTTCGCCCCTCCCAGCGGACCGAAGTCGCAGGGCTCTATCTGGCGGGAGACTGGACTTCCACCGGTTGGCCTGCCACGATGGAAGGCGCCGTTCGCAGCGGTATCCAGGCAGCAGAGTTTCTTCTCGCCGATCTGGGCCGACCCGAAACCATATTATTACCTCCGGCTCAAACGAGTTTTCTATCTAAATTACTTTTCAGACTGTAAACTCTCACGCATGGTTTTTCATTTCATCGTACCTCCGAATCAGACGAAACAGCAGAAGCAGTCCGTTGCGCAGTTTATTCGTATCGTCTTGCTGCTGGTGGGCTTTACCATTTTCGGGACGGTGGGAATTCGCTGGATTGAAGACGCCACCTGGCTCAACAGCCTGTACATGATTGTCATCACCGCCACCACCGTCGGGTATGAAGATCCGGTAACACTGTCAGACAATGGCAAGCTGTTTATCATTTTCTACCTCATGTTCGGTCTGGGAATTTTTACCTATTCAGTCTCACAGCTTGGTCAGTGGATCGTCCGTCAGCAGATGAGTTCTATCCTGGAGAAACGTCGCATGCAGAAAGCAATCTCAAACCTCGAAAGCCATTACATCGTGTGTGGCATCGGTCGTATGGGGGCCTCCATTTGTGAATACCTCCACGAACGCGAAAAACCGTTTGTCGTCATCGATAAAGACGACGAACGTCTGCAGCTGACCTGCGAAGAAAAAGGCTGGCTCTATATTCA
This sequence comes from uncultured Gimesia sp., assembly GCF_963972345.1. Lineage (NCBI taxonomy): Bacteria > Pseudomonadati > Planctomycetota > Planctomycetia > Planctomycetales > Planctomycetaceae > Gimesia > uncultured Gimesia sp. The sequence goes on from NZ_CAXAVM010000064.1 coordinate 32,512, forward strand.
CGGCGACGCCACCGATGACTTCATCCTGCAAAGTGCAGGTATCGAAAATGCCAAGTCCCTTGCAGCCGCTCTGCCCGGCGATGCCGACAATGTGTACGTTGTGCTCACCGCCCGCATGCTTAATCCCCAGTTCCAGATCATCGCCCGCGCCAGTGATGACAAAGCCGGTGATAAAATCCGACACGCGGGCGCCAATCGCGTGGTCAGTCCGTTCCGCAGTGGCGCCGTGAAAATTGCCCGTTTCATGATTCATCCTGCCGTCGAAGATTTTGTCGAAGTTGCCAGTAAACACGTAGGCGGTTTTGAAGTCGCCGATTTGCAGATCACAGAAGCCAATCCGTACTGCAGCAAAAAATTACACGAGACCGACTTCAGCACCAAAGGCATCATGATTGTCGGCATCTGTCGACCCGGCCAGCAGCCTCAAATGCCACCGCCGAGCACATCCATCCTCAACGCCGGCGACAGCATCTTTGCCCTCGGATCATCCGACGCCATCAATTCGCTGATGGAAGAATTCAACGAGTTCGAAGAAACACCTGCGTAAACCACACTGCTGACAATCGGATCACCTCGACTGCTCAAACTGTACTTGACCCCGCCGCGCCGCTGGCGATAAGCGCCTAACTGAGTCGCGCGCGTGACCAGTTTACAGTGCATTGAAACACGGGCCACTTGTTCCAGGCCTTCACTATAAATGAGCCTGTTTTTTCCCGATTTGCACTGCCTGAAACCACACCCGTTCGTGATGTGAGCCTGCGGGTCGCCGCACATCGCAAAGCTTCGTCCCGGCACCGCCCCGACGTCGCAGCAGATCGGTCCCCTGTCAACCCGTATCGCCACATTGTATTGTTCATCCACCTTGACGCCCCCATGACTTTCCACAAAATAATCCACCATGAATAACCCAACATGCAACGAAACCACTGACCACAGATCGAATACAAAATAAAAACCAGAATGAATCCAACAACAATAACAAAATATCAATGTCCTCTCCCCCGTCCGGGTGCCATTTGTCTGCCCGTCCGGGTGGCACAGTTGGCTTGTCCAACGGTGCTCAGTGAACCAGTTCCCACCTGCAAGGCAGGATATCACCGGGTGCCATCTGTCGGCTTGCCAGACAGTGTTTTGAGCAACCAGCCCGCCGTCCCAAAAAACAGGGTAAGCCCGAATACAATTCGGGCCGAGCGGAGCGAGCAGGAGGTCGCAGCTGCCACGTACAGTCCGGAATCAAACTTTCCCTACCCATTCAACCCGGCCAGACAAGCCGGCCATGGCACCCGGAAGCCTCTATCTTATTTGCAATGTCTCCTGCAAATGTCCTATAAAATCAGACGGGCGTATGCCACTGATCAGCTTGCTCCACAGAGCTGGTGCTAACGTCCTCTTTCACGTTTCACCAGACATTATAAAAAAAGTGCCCCACTCTCCGCACATGAAAATCCCGAACCACTGACAGATCAAAAGAAGGATCAAAAAGGTGTTAACGTTCTTCACCGTAAAACATTCCAGATGAGCCGCTGAACCATTATCCCCGGCTTTCATATCACGTTCGCAAAAACCGCGGCTAACGCCGTTCGGCTAATGGGAAAATAATGTGAGAGAAGAAAGGGTAACCCCGAATGCAATTCGGGGTGAGCGCAGCGAACAGGAGGTCGCAGCTGCCACATACCATCTGGAAACAGGCTTCCTATGCCCATTCGACACGGCCGGACAAGCCGGTCCGTGGCACACGGACGTCAAATACTGTTGGACATAGTCCAATTACTTAAGAGGTTTCCAGGTGACACAGTGCTGGTCCGACGGTGCTGGTACAAACCCGGAGAAACCCCCGAAGCGGGTAGCCCCGGATGCAATCCGGGGTTGCCGCAGGCAACAGGAAACTGTCAGGGCAAACGCACAATTCAGAACAACAAAGCCAACCTGTTCATCGCACGAACGCGTCCCATGTGTCGGCCCGCCTGGCGAGTATCAACCCGGCATCGCGGACAATGGGAACAGATAAAACCTCCCCATCAGAATTATCCACCACGAAAGACACAAAACCACACGAAAGAAAAAATGGGTGAGCCCGAATGCACATTCGGGCCGAGCGCAGCGAGCAGGAGGTCGCAGCTATCACGTGCCATCCGGAATCAAAGTTTCCACACCCATTCGGCACCGTCGGACAAGCCGAGCGGTGGCACACGGACGCCGTATACTGTCAGGTATATTACAATTACTTACGAGGTTTCCGGCTTACACGCTGCTGGTCCAATTCAAGGGAAACCTCTCGAACCGGGTAGCCCCGGATGCAATTCGGGGTTGCCGCAGGCAACGGGAAACTGTCAGAGCAAATGCATAATTCAGAACAACAAAGCCAACCCGTTCATCGTAGGGGCCGTCCCATGTGTCGGCCCGCCTGGCGACTATCAACCCGGTATCGCACACAATGGGAACAGATAAAACCTCCCCATCAGAATTTTCGCACCACGAAAGACACAAAACCACACGAAAGAAAAAATGGGTGAGCCCGAATGCAATTCGGGCCGAGCGCAGCGAGCAGGAGGTCGC
>NZ_CAXAVM010000065.1:0-34650 GCF_963972345.1 uncultured Gimesia sp.
GGAACGTGATCCATTGAGTAAACGCTTTCGGTTGTCAACAAAATTTCTGACCCTCGGTTTGCCACAGGTGGGAGATGTCAGTCTGGTCGAAGAGGCCTTGCCTGTCATGAGACGCTTGCGTGACGAGACCCGGGAAACAGTACAGCTCGGACTTCGCGTCGGCGATGAAGGTGTGATTATCGAGCAGGTGAGCGGCCTGCACCCCCTGCGGATCGCCGTCGACATCGGTTTACGATTTCCTCTACATAATAATGCTCCTGGAAAAACTCTACTGGCCTGTCAGAATGCCACTGACCTGGAACAGACTCTGCAACGAATTCCCTTAACACAGGATACTTCGCGAACCATCACAGATCCGGATGCCTTGCGGCTGGAATGTGAACAGGTTCGCCAGCGGGGTTATGCTACAGATTATGCAGAAGCGGACGAAGGAATCCACTGCATTTCTGCACCAGTCTGGGGACGGGAAGAACAGCTGATTGCCGTCCTCTGGGTTTCAGCTCCCTCGAAGCGGTTGCCGAAAGGACTGTTTTCGAGTGTCGGAAAACAGGTCATGCTGAGTGCGGCTGAAATCTCCCGGAGGCTCAACCCATGAAAGAGATCCTGGGCTTATTCATTTTTCTCCCACTGCTGGCACCGGTTAGCAGCAGTTTCGCTGACGAGAATGCTTTCTTTCGTGATGCGGTTGCGCCTATTCTGAGCAAACACTGCTATGACTGCCATTCGCATGCTGCCGGACTTATGGAAGGAGGACTCACGCTCGACTGGCAGAGTGGCTGGAAAAAGGGAGGCACGCGAGGTCCGGCGATCATTCCCGGTCAGCCCGAGCAGAGTCTCCTGATCAAAGCTGTACAACACACCGATCCCGATTTACAGATGCCTGAGACCAGATTGAGCGATCAGGAGATCTCTGTACTCGTGCGCTGGGTCAAACAGGGGGCCATAGATCCTCGACATACGAAGCCAGCCAGCGATACTGCAGATGCGACCGACTGGTGGTCGCTAAAGTCGCTGCAACGTCCCGAAGTACCAGCAATACACGTTGATAATCCTGTCGATGCTTTTATTCAGAATCGCCTGAAAGCAGCAAATGTTTCAGCATCATCGGCTGCGGATCGACGTACATTGATTCGAAGATTGACTTATGATTTGCATGGGTTGCAGCCCACTATCGCTGATGTGGAAGCATTTGTGAACGATGAGTCTCCCGATGCTTATCGGCGACTGGTGGATCGTTTGCTGGATGATGCTCATTACGGGGAACGCTGGGCACGTCACTGGTTCGATACCATTCACTTTGCTGATTCGCACGGTTTTGAACATGATGTCTTTCGCCCGCATGCCTGGCGATATCGTGATTATGTCATTCAGAGATTGAATGCAGATATTCCCTGGTCCCAATTTATTCGAGAGCAACTGGCCGTCGACTTTTTCTTTCCCGAGAGAACGGAGTTGATACCGGCACTCGGGTTTCTGGGCGCAGGGCCATACGATCAGAGTGCTGCTGCGACAGCTCCGAAATCATTTGAGTATCTGGATCGCGATGATCTGGTAACGCAGACCATGGGCGCTTTTGTCAGCACCACTGCTAACTGCGCACGATGTCACACTCATAAATTTGATCCCATCACACAGTCAGATTACTTTGCCCTCCAGGCCGTCTTTGCAGGAATCGGGAAAGGGGATATCTCATTTGACGCCGACAGCAGGATAGCTTCCCAGCGAAACCATTGGGAAGCGTTGAAGACGGCAGCGCAGAATCAAAATTCAGAACTTCTGTTATTACCCGAAAATCAAAAGCTCGTCACCGAGTGGGAGCAGAACCGTGGCTCTCAACCGCGCTGGGAAACTTTAGAACCAGACATTTTTGTCTCAACCCAGGGGGCTCGATTAAAACGTTTACCCGATCATTCGATCCTGTCAGAAACAAAACCTCCTGAGCAGGAAACGGTTATCGTGACTGGGAGCACAAAACTGTCAACGGTAACGGCCGTCCGCCTGGATCTGTTAACAGACGAGTCGCTTCCGCACAAAGGACCAGGGAGAGCTCAAAATGGCAATCTGCATTTGAGCGAATTCGAACTGCAATCGTTTCCGGAAAATGCGTCGTCCGGTACTGTGATTCCGATTCGACGGGCGACAGCTGATTTCAATCAGGATGGTTGGACGATCGAGCATGCCATCGATGGGAATCCGAAAACGGCGTGGGGCATTTATCCCAAAGTCAGCATGGGGCATTATGCCGTTTTCGAACCGGAAAGCCCATTGAAAATAGAACCAGGCACCCGGCTGGTGGTGACGTTAAAACAGTTGCACGGCGGCGCACACATCATCGGTCGGTTTAAACTCTCGGTGACCGACTCACCGAATCTGGATGTGATTGCACTTCCCACTGAAGCAGAAACAGTGCTCACTATTCCTCAGCAGCAACGAACGCCGAAGCAACAATTAACACTGGCATCCACGATCTTGAAATACCGTGCAGAACAGGAACTGAAACAACTGCCAGGCCAGGTCAAAGTCTACGCGGCTGGTGCAGAGGCCGTTAACGAACGAGGACTGGTGAAGTATTCGCAGCCTCGCGAAATTCATCTGCTGGCGCGTGGCGATCTCGAAAAACCTCGAGAAGTAATCCCTCCAGGCGCATTGTCGGCTTTGACACCATTACCCGGGCGATTTGATTTACCGGAATCCCATCCCGAATCAGCGCGGCGGGCGGCGCTCGCTGACTGGCTGGCCGACTCGAAGAATCCATTAACCTGGCGGAGCATTGCCAATCGCGTCTGGCATTATCATTTTGGAACTGGTCTGTGTGATACCCCCAACGATTTCGGCCGTATGGGGGGAACGCCCTCGCATCCGGAACTGCTGGACTGGCTGGCCTGTGAATTACGTGATCACAATGGCTCACTGAAGCACCTGCATCGGCTGATCTGTAACAGTCATACCTATCGCCAGTCGTCTGCCTCCCGTTCTGAACTGGTAAAGCTTGATCCCGAAAATCGTTTGTTAGCCCGCATGTCACGACGTCGTCTCGACGCAGACAGCTATCGGGATGCCGTCCTGCTGGTCAGTGGCGAACTTGATCTGAAGCAGGGAGGCCCCGGTGATGCCCATTTCACAACGACCCCCGGTCCTCAGGTAACTCCCGTGTTGCATTATGACCAGTTTGATTTGAATCGGCCGGATGCCCACAGGCGAAGTATCTATCGAGTCGTCTGGCGGGGAATTCCCGATCCGCTGATGGATGCTCTGGATTTTCCGGATCTCGGATTACTGGCTCCCACTCGTGGCTTTTCCGCTTCTCCCCTGCAGTCTCTGGTCCTGTTGAACAATCGATTTGTATTACACTTCGCTCACAAGCTGGCCGAGCGGGCAGCGAAGTCGGAAACAATACCCGGGCAGGTAAGACAAATCATCCTGTGGGTCTGGCTGCGGGAACCAACGACCGAAGAACTGAATCAATTGACCGAACTGGCACAGCAGCATGGGCTGGAGTCGGTCTGTCGACTGGTTCTGAACAGTAATGAATTTCTTTTTGTCGAGTAAAGGAAGGCTGTCGCTGATGTATAATCCGCTTACCAGACGAGAAATGCTCTCCTGTTCCGGAAACAGTTTCGGTGCAGCCGTTCTGGCCTGCTGGCTGGGAAGTGAATCATCAAAAGCTGCTGAACCGGATTTGAACGGCGGACTCCATCACCGGGCAAAAGTACGGCGGGTCATTCAGTTATTCATGAACGGCGGAGCCAGCCCGATGGATACCTTCGACTATAAGCCGGAGTTGAAGAGATTGCACGGGCAGAATCTGGGGCCCAAAGAAAAGCCGGAAGGATTTACTGCAGCCGTCGGTTCGGTGATGAAAAGCCCGTTTGAGTTCAAACAATACGGCGAAGCGGGACGCTGGGTCAGTTCCGTTTTTCCCCATCAGGCACAGATTGTGGATGAACTGGCATTCCTGATGGCGATGACCACGAAAACCAACGTGCATGGACCGGCCAGCTATATGATGAATACGGGTTTCATGCTGCCGGGCTTCCCTTGCCTGGGTGCCTGGGTCTCCTATGCATTGGGAAATCTTGCGGATAATCTGCCAACGTTTGTTGTGCTGCCCGACAGTCGTGGTCTTCCCTATAATCAGAAAGCCAATTTCAGTTGTGGATTTCTACCCGCGAAGCATCAGGGAACCCTGGTAAACGCTGCCAGTCAGAATCCGATCCCCGATCTGTTTGCGGACGCACAGTACAAATTCGCCCGTGGGTCGGCAGATCGGGATACGGTGGCATTGTTGCAGCAAATGAATCGACAGCATGCCGCATCCCGTCCGGAAGATTCCCGGCTGGAAGCACGAATCGCAGCGGGAGAACTCGCGGCCAAAATGCAACTGAGTGCGCCCGAAGCTTTCGATCTGTCTCGCGAAACCAAAGAAACCCACGAAGCTTACGGACTGAATCAAAAAGAAACAGAAGACTTCGGCAGACGCTGCCTGCTGGGAAGACGTCTGCTGGAACGGGGGACACGCTTCGTGCAGGTCTGGAGCGGTCCGCAGGGCGCAGTGAATAACTGGGACAACCATGGCAATATTCAAACGGAACTGCCACCCATCGCCAAAAGTGTCGATCAGCCCATCGCGACCCTGTTCCGGGATTTGAAATCGCGAGGTCTCCTCGAAGATACGCTGGTTATCTGGACGACGGAATTCGGTCGCACCCCCTTTGCACAGGGAAGCCTGGGCCGCGATCATAACCGGGGAACTTTCGTGACCTGGCTGGCAGGAGCAGGTGTGAAAGCGGGAGCCAGCTACGGAAAGAGCGATGACCTGGGATATCAGACCGCGGAAGGGAAAACGTACTGTTACGACCTGCACGCCACGATACTGCATCTGCTGGGAATCGATCACAAACAATTAACCTTCCGCACCGCTGGCATCGACCGCCGCCTGACTGATGTGCACGGCCATGTGGTACAGCAGATTTTGAGTTAATCTCAGTCATTTCTTGCACTCACGTTTTCCAGCATGCACAGCGGAATTAGCAGCCCGCGACACGGTTCGCATTCTGCATCAGATGAATGCGGGTTGAAGATTGCTGATTCAGGCTCTGCGGCAAAAGTCCCGACTGTGGCTGAGTTTAAGTCTGGTCAAAATACGAATTGCACTAAAACTCATATTTGCTTACAGTTTGACACCTCCTGGTTCTCCCATTCTCTCACAATCGATTCACAGTTCAGTTTCTCACCGATGTCGAACTGAAAACAACGAAGGCGGGCTCTTAGATATGCCTTATTCTGATATCACATTTCAAGATAAGAATCCTGTCAAACGCTGGCTGCAGCAGCGGCGCATGGTCTCCGCCACCAGGCTCGGCAAGCAAAGTCGGCAACCTGCTGTCATCTGTGATTATGGCGCCGGAAATGGCGAACTCTGTAAACAGCTTGCGGAGCATTTACCCGAAGCAAAATTTATCTGCTATGAACCTTCTCCCGTTTTTCTGGAAGAAGCCAAAGAAAATCTGAAAGCCGTTCCCAATACGGAGTTCTATCAGGACATCCGGCAGATTCCCCAGGAAACCGTCGATCTGCTGTTTTGCCTGGAAGTCTTTGAACATCTACCGGAAAAAGAAACTCACGAAGCGCTGCAGACGATCTCAAAATTATTGAAGCCCGGCGGAGAAGTCGTCATAGGCGTTCCCGTCGAAGTCGGCATCCCCGCGCTCTATAAAGGCATCTTTCGCATGACACGTCGCTTCGGTGCCTATGATGCCAGTCCGAAAAACGTATTTCTCTCCGTTATCGGCAGTCCTCCCCAAGACCGCCCCCGCGGAGAAATCGAAGCTGGTTTCGGGTACCATTTTCCCCACACCGGTTTTGATTATCGCGAGTTCTCAAAAACGCTGGTCGGCTATTTTGATCTGAAAAAAGTCTCGACCAGCCCGTTTCATGCACCCGGAACGCTCCTCATGCCTGAAGTCTACTTTTCATTAGAGAAGCCGGACAATGCAGCAGCTTGAACTGTTGCATTCTCATTTTCAACTCCCTTAATCCTGCTTACTGCAAATCGTTGATTACAGCCGCCAGTCGCCAGCCCGATTGCGCGGCCCGTTTGACCGCAATGGCGCCCGCTGTTCGATAATATTCGGCGGGCAGGGCAGTCAGTTTGATGAACTCATTCTGCGGCCCATCGTTCTGCTTCACTGCCTCCAGAATCATCTGAGTGTAGCCGGCACTCTTCGCCAGCGCGTGACTCTCGTCGATCCAGGCGACGTAGTTCAGGTTCTGTGCTGCCTGCTCACCCAGCTGCTTTAACGCCGGGTCGCGGGCCAGACCGACTGCCTGGCTCACAATTTCAGAATCCTTAAAGCTGTTCCCCAGCAATCCATCCCACTGCGCATGCAGATTCGATTTGCCGATCCGAATACTGTTCCCCCCGCGATCTCCTTCGGGAAAGGAACCTTTGCTGAACAACGCAGACGAATGCAGAGGCTGATGGCTGTCCCCCGTCAGATGCATGATCCAGCACAGAGCAATCGCTTTGTCCGCCGGGCTGACCGCGGGGTCTTTCATTAACGCGACGTTATACTCCAGCGCCTGCAGAATGTTGAACAACAGCGGATCATCACCCCGCCTGATTGACTGCGCGGTATTCACAGACAGTTTTGAACTCAAAGCCTGTTCAGCAGACGTGTCCAGATAGATTGGCTGATTGATGTAATGCCAGGTCCCGCGATGATATTTCTCGCGATCTTCGTCTTTCAAACTGCGGACAATGTCCGGCCACGTCGCCGCTCGCATGAACAGCCAGCGATCCTGAACCGCCGGAGCCGCCTTTCTGATCACCGCTGGCATTCGCGACTGAAAATCCTGCTCAAACCGGGGATGCTGTTTCAGCAACGTTACCATGGCCCTCTGCGTTTCCGGCGTCAACTGATCCCAGGCAATTGAAGCAATCACCCGATGCCCGGCGTAATTCCAGGCCTGCACCGATTCTGAGGTCAGCAAAAACAACGCGATCAAAACGAACAGACAAGAGAAGCGTTTCACAGTCATTCCTCAATTCAACAGGATTCATTCAGCAGTGAAAGTGCAAAACCAATTGTGTTCAAGTTCACGGCTGACACAAGTAGACAGGGACACTGTTTATCGAAAATTCATATTCAGACCAGTGACCATCGCGAACCAGTACTGAAGAGATTCGACTTGACTCCCCCGCGCCCATGGCGATAAGCGCTGTTTTGGGTCGCGCGCGTGCCCAGTTTACAGAGCACTGAAACACGCGACACCTGTTCGCAATCATCACTCGAATATCGTCCCTTTTTTCCAGATTGTCAGTTTTCATAACAGCACCAGTTCCTGATGTATGCCTGCGGGTCGCCGCACATCGCAAAGCTTCGCCTCGGAACCGCCCCGGCATCGCCTTATATCGGTCCCAGATCAACCCGTATCGCCACATGATTCTGTTCTTCCCCCTTGACACCCCCACGCCCTTCCACAAAATAAACCCCCATGCAACGAAACCACACAACCACAGCTCGAACAAAAAATCAAATACCACAATGAACCCCACAACAATAACAAAATTGAATGTTCTCTTACCCTGGCGTGTGCCACTGTTGGCTTGCCCAACAGTTCGCGAACAACCAGCCCCCACCAACAAAACAGCGTAAGCCCGAATGCAATTCGAGCCGAGTACAGCGAGCAGAAAATCACAGCTGCCACGTACCATCCGGAATCAGATTTCCCACACCCATTCAGCACCGTCGGACAAGCCGAGCGGCGGGTGTCACCGTTGGCTTGCCCAACGGTGAAGGTGCTAACGTCCCCTTTCAAGTTTCACAAAGCATTATAAAAGAAGTACTCCACTCCTCGCAGATGAAAATCCCGAACCACTGACAGATCAAAAGGAGGATCAAAAAGGGGATCACTATTCACCGTCAAACGATCCAGATTAGACCCGGTTTTAATGCCCCCTTTGCAAAAACCGCGGCTAACGCCGTACGGCTAATATGAAAGAAAGAACGAAAGGTGAAAAAACAAAATGTGAAAAAAACGGATAGCCCCGGATGCAATCCGTGGTTGTCGCAGACAACAGGAAACTGTCAGGGCGAGTGCCCAATTCAGAACCCCACTTCCCACCTGTTCAACGTAGGGGGCGACCCATGTGCCGACCCGCCTGGCGAGTATGAACCAGGCATCGCGCCCAATGGCAACATAATCAAACATCTCCTCAGAACTTTCCATCGCGAAAAACCCTAAACCAGCCATAAGAAAAAAAGGGTGAGCCCTAACGCAATTCGGGCCGAGCGCAGCGAAACAGATTTAATCAGATCTCCCCACCATCCCCGCAGACAAACATCCCGCAGTTATTTTTTTAAAAAAATCAGTTCCCGAACACATTTCGGGAACTGAGGCTATCTCTGCCAACTCTAACAAGTATGAAACACCTCATCCTCCCCAGTCTGATTTTGCTCGTAGCCTGTACCGATACGAAAATCACGGATCAAACCGATCACGTGGCTCCCGCCAAAGAGCAGACCACTCCTGAATTACCAGCCTCGGGTTCCGAAGGGTTGATTTTTGGAGAAAATCCCAATGCTGTCGTAGTAGGGCGTGAACTCTTGAGAGAAGCCAGCGATGGTGAATCTGATAGAGCTGAGTTTCTTGCAATGGAAGACCTGGCTTCCAGAGATTCATGGAGTCCTATGAGGAATGTTCATCAAAGCGACTGTCTGAAAGAAGTTGAGACAGAAGCAGAGTGGCGCGACGCAAACGAATTCCTTCAGGACGACGGATCCGACGAATACCAGGTCTTTCAATCTCTTACGATACAACTGGGAACGGATCAACTCAGAATCAGAAGCATGGGACCCAGGGGAACAAAGCTCAGGTACGAAGCAGAATCTCGAAACAAAAACTATGAAGTTGAATACGATCTTAAAACTGTGCAGATCATCAAAGTGATCACTACAAATTAAAATCGATGCGACATCAGCGCCGGGTGCAATCTTAGGCTTGCCCGACAGTGTCCGATCAATCAAACCACGTCAATAAAACGGGTAGCCCCGGATGCAATCCGGGGTTGTCGCAGACAACAGGAAACTGTTCGGGCAATCGCCCAATTCAGAACCCCCCATCCCATCTGTTCAACGTAGGGGTCGACCCATGTGTCGACCCGCCTGGCGAGTATCAACCTGGTATCGTGCACAATGGCAACATAATGAAACATCCCAATCCAAAAATTCCACCGCGATAACCCCAAAACCAGCCATAAGAAAAAAATGGTTGAGTGGCCCTTATTGGGTGGCCCTGTTGGCTTGCCAACAGTAATCGATTCACCAACCCCACACCCATAAAAAAAGGGCAGGACACAATCAATCTGCGTCCTGCCCCTGTTACATAGTTGATGAAACGCGTTTACTCAGGCCACGGAGATTTCTCGGTCGCCAGTGAATAAATTACGGCTTTGGAATTGCAGTATTCGTGGGCCGCTTCGATGAAGCCCAGTTCTGCTCCGAAACCGCTCATTTTGTAACCGTAGATCGGGACGTTCGGCCTGAGGTAACCGCCCCCATTGATGGAGATTCGGCCAGCCTGCAGTTGACGCGCGACTCTCAGGGCCTGTGTGCCGTCGGTGGACCAGATGTTGGCCATTAAGCCGAAATCGGAATCGTTGGCGATCCGAATCGCTTCCTCCTCCGTTTTGAATGTCATCACGCTTAATACCGGACCGAAGACTTCTTCCTTCGCCACGGCCATGTCGGGTGAGACCTGGTCGAAAATCGTCGGCGGATAGAAGCAGTCCAGCGGATCATCGGAGATATCACCTGAGAGGACCAACCGTGCTCCTTCCTGTTTCGCCTGTTCGACGCGCTGACGTACGAAATCGCAGTGGGTCGGCGTAGCCAGGCAGCCCAGGTGCATTTCAGGATCGGTCGGATCCCCCTGCCGCAAACTCCGGGTTTTGGCGATGATCCGCTCCAGCAGTTCATCATGCTGACTCTCATGCACCAGCAGTCGCGAGCCGGCCACGCAGATCTGACCCAGGTGACAGAAAATGCCCGTGATTACACCGTTGACGACATGATCCATCGGCGCATCGGGAAAGACGACGCTCGGAGTCTTGCCACCGAGTTCCAGCAGCACGCCTTTCATCCCGTCCTTGGCGGCTTCCATCAACTGGGCACCGGTTTCAAAACGTCCCGTGAAGGCGATTTTATTGATGCCCGGATGTTTCACAAGGGCCGTCCCTGCTTCCGCGCCCGTGCCGTGAATCACATTAATCACGCCGGGAGGAAAGCCGACTTCTTCGGCCAGTTTCGCCAGCATCAACGCAGACAGCGGGGAGACTTCGGAAGGCTTGAGGACCACCGTATTGCCACAGGCGAGAATCGGCGCCAGCTTGATGGCGGCGTTGGTCAGTGGATAATTCCAGGGAACGATGGCCGCGATCACACCCATTGGCTCGCGAAACTGCATCGTCACATTGTCCGGCAGTCCGCCATAGGAGTGCCCGGCGATTTTGTCCGGCAGCCCCGCATAACTTTCGATCACGTCGGCTCCGCAGGGAATGTCAAAGCCCAGCGTGTCGCGAATGGGTTTACCGATATTGAGTGTATCGGTCATCGCGAGATCTTCCGCGGATTCGCGCACGCGTTCAGCCAGCTTATACAGCAGTCGCCCGCGCTGCAGGGGATCGAGTCGCGGCCATTCCCCCTGGTCAAACGCACGGCGGGCCGCCGTGACGGCCAGATCAACATCGCTGGCATTCGCCAGGGCAATCTCGGCCAGTGGTTCGCGGGTCGCGGGGTTCGTGATCGTCCAGTTGGTTTTCGAGCGACCGTCGACCCATTTTCCATCAATATACATCTTATCTGGCCAGGATGGCATGTTCTTAATTCCTTGCTGAGGTAATGAAATCTTTTGGTGTTCCGAACCGCCGGTAATCCGGCACAATTCAGATCAGGAGCGAATCAGCTTCCCAGTGATTTTCCACGGAGAGCCCCGATTCACTCCCACAGAGAGCAGCATTATCTTAACAAGGCTAACCAATCCAGGGCAACAGTTGAGAAAGTTTCGAACCAGATTGCAACAGAAATGAGTCCAGTCGCAGCAGGCAGAGAGCAGCCAGGTCGACGCTCAATCAAAACCACCACCGGCCAACCCCAACCGTAGGGGATGACCCATGTGTCATCCCGCAGCGCGAGCATCGTTGTCAGGGATACCGATGCTATCTCACGGAGAACTCACAATACCAGCCCCCTTGAGACCGGTTTGATGTGCTACCACGAGCAAAACGAAAGATCTGGCTGGTAATCAATTGGGCTCAGGGAAGATCCAATGTTGATTTCAAACAGGCATCCACTTGATCCATCAATCCACCAGTACAATATCACCGCGATTCATACGTCCTGGTCGTAAATGTCCATTTCAGGATCATTCCAACCCGCCCTTTCTCCAGCTGATTTTAAAGCAGATAATCTTTCCTCTTCCGAGAGGGGACCATCATCGTACATCACGTTACGGGTCTGTTGGTAGACATCTGCCCGAACGGTAATGATTTCGATTCCGTCTTCCATGGTACGAAGGGCTTCGCCTTTTTGGATTGCCAGTTTTTCTGCTTCGGTCAGTTTCATGATTGCATTCTATGATAAGACCGCCTCTGGAATCAATAACTCTTTTATCCTTTTCGTAACGACACCAAATCCATCGCAAATGAATCCAGGCACCGCTAAACGGTGAAATGAAACTCAAAAGAAAAGAAAAGTCCGATCTCTTTACGAGGTCGTACATTAGAAAATGTAGGGACAGAGATTCAAACCTCAGGCCCTTTATTTGATTCGATTTGCTGGGGTTGGTGCTGGTATAATGGTCTGACCCCATTACGCCCCTCTGCAGGAATTTCAACCGGCGATCACTGGCAGCCGAACGACCACAGTGATCGCCAGACGACCGATCCTGCCAGCAAAATACCTTCACCTAGGGAGCAATCAGCCATCGCTCAACAAATCCCACTCAGGCGGAACGATATTCGCATCATGTTGAAGTGAAACTCCGCGAGACCGCATGGGCGGCCCCGCTCACAGAAACTGCAGGGGATTTATCGATGACTGATTCCGAAGCACATGCCAGCAATGCGAGTCGAACTCTCGCCTATGAATGCCCTCACTGCGGAGCGGCCAATACAGTCGATCCCGCTGCGATTGGCGAACTCGTCACGTGTGTGAATGACAATTGTGGTCAGGTCTTCAAGATTGATGCCCCGGCCGGTCACCTGCTTCGCGACGACGATCCAAAGGTGGTCGCGGCGCGGGGGCATCATCAGGATACCACGGTGACTCAGGCTGAACAGGAACTCTGCACCGTGCACCCGGCGATATTCGGCAATCGTCCGTTCTCGTTTCTTGGGTGTCTGCTGGTTGTCATCGGGGGTATTGTCGGGGCGGTGATGAATCGCGACGAGTTGATCCTGATGTACTCCGGATTGGCTCTCGCCGTAGCCGGTGCTTTAATCCTGTCGTATTGGTGGATTCAGACTCGGTTCCGATCCGTGACCGTGACTTCAAAACGAACGCTCTACACTCAGGGCATCTTTTCCAAACAAACGAGCGAAGTGCAGCACGATGACGTTCGCAACATGCAGGTGAATCAGAGTTTCTTCGATCGTCTGGCTGGCGTCGGACACCTGGCAATCTCCAGCTCCGGCCAGGATGACATGGAGATCGACGTTCGCGGACTGAAGTCACCACAGCGGGTGATCGACATCATTCGCGAATATCAGTAGACCGTTGCCGCGTCAATGGGCAGTCTTTCAATCGCGGTACCTCGTTTGCATCGGTAACGTACTCTCGCGAATGCCCCAGTCCGAAGTTTCAAAAAGTACTATTTAAATGCTACAGGGATAATAAAGGGGTCAGACCCCTATGACCCTTTTCGAATCAGACGAGCAGAAAGTCAAAGCGAAAGCAGAAGCCTATCTAAAACGTCATGCCCTCGATTTGCTGGAGTGGGGTGTCTTGAAGCGTGAGCAGAGAGAAAACCACTTGGACGGTGAAATCCGATAAGCATTATCGCTCCCCTGCGGATCGAATCGGCATTCGCGGGGGAGTTTTCTATTTTGGGTCATGATCCAAAATAAGGCTCGACAGCAAGAATCCAGCCCCAGAAACCTCTTTTGATTTCAGTATTTATTCACAATAACTCTTAATGCAAGGTCTTTAAATATAGCCATTGCAAAATTTAAGATAGGCCCAAAAAATGTCCGTCAAATATTTGTTCTGTGCAGCACAGAAGGTCAATGGAGTATAGATAACAACAAGGATTCTTTGATATTCCGGGTACATCAAACGCCAAGTAGAGTCGTGCATGAATGCAAAAGCCGGACCTACAGTCATTACATAAAATACTAGCAAAAATGGAATTGTATAACCCGATAAAAGAATTTTCTTCGAGATCGTTTCTTCAGTCATCAAAGCTACCCCAGAGAAAAACGCAGAACTGCAGTTTAAACGATTTTAAATAAGAAACAAAAGAGTAATCCACCATACTGCACACAATCGCACTGAATGGAGTGTGACGCGATTGATTCTTAGACGATGGATACTCCTACAACTGGAGCATAAGGCGGCAGACCCCTATGCCCCCTTTTGCTCTGAATGGATTCAGTGAAGCCGGCAACGATGGGAACGAATACAATGTCGTTCTAACGGATGGCACGCTTTTGTAGTTTCGGTTGAGTAGATGCGAAGCGTTGAATCTGATTTCTGCCTGGAATCAATCGCGTAAACACAGCGAGCCAGAAGCCTTAATCGTTAAACGGTAGAAGATATTCTTCTCCCCCGAGACGCAGTTTGTGCGCGTCGGGGATTTCTATTTTGGATCATGACCCAAAATCAACCACAATCGTGAATTCAATCACACGAGAAAACAGATTGATGTAGCAATCAATCTTCAATTTCAGTGCCCCTACAAAACTTTATATATGAGATTAATGCTTGCCCAACGTAAGCGTTTTGGTCACAAGCCCATGTCAATGGTGAGTAAAAACTTACCAAGAAATTTTCGGATTGAGGATAATAAGACTTCCCGCCTGAGTCATATACAATGGCAACTAAAGGACCAATACTCAAAACATATACCACTAACAAAATAGGAATGGCAGAGCCCAAAAAACGAAGTACTTTCCATCTCTTTTTTTCATACATACGAACAACCTCAGAAAGTCAAATTTCTAATAAACAATAGTCTAAATGATTGAACCGGAAAAGTAAGAGCAATTCACGACACCTTCGACAATCGCACTGAAGGGAGTATAACGCGATTGATTCTCAGACGATGGATACTCCTACAGCTGGAGCATAAGGCGGCAGACCCCTATAATGCCCTTATGGTGCAGTTTGGTCGCAAAAATCTAGCGACCGAATCAGAAAAAACATGGGGCTGGTAAAGCGTGTTCTTGTGGGACCTGACAAAATATGTCAGTGGATGAAAATCAGGGATCTGTGAACAGCAGCCTGATAAAGAAATCTCTCCAGAAAAATCATGTTCAATCTCTGAGAGAGCAGTGAAAGATCTTCGACTGAAATGGGATTAGAGATCCAATTTGACCAGCACATGCGAACTACAGGGGCTGTTCCCTTATGTATCCCACGGACTCCTGATTGCCACGGATGCGTGTCAGTGCGTTTTTTGCTGCCAGACGCGTATATTGGTACTCCGATCCAACAGCAGTGTTGAGCGCATCGCATGCAGACATCGCCGGTTCACCAATCCGCCCAAGACGCAGGGCTGCCCAATTCTGATTGTGGCGTGAGTCATGCAGGAGTGTTTCTATAAACACCGGAACCGTGGCGGGGAGATCATGTCCAAACTCCTCCAGCGCTGATGCTGCGGCAAACCGCACAGAAAGGTCTGTGTCTGACAGGCATTCGCGAAATCGATTAATCATTAGATCTGGTGACTGGGCCCAATCGGGCAGTTGCGGATTTCGGTCATCCAGCACCTGTTTTGTTAATCGGGTTGTTGTGCAGAAACGATTACCGGATTCCATGAGTAACCAGATGGCCTCCCGTCGATAAGCGGCATTCCCAGACTTGAGTTGAGTCAGCAGAAACGGCACAGCAGCAGCGCCCAGGTTTCGGATCAGAACTCCCGAAGCATCATTGACAGGCGCCTTGGGGTCCAAACGTAATTCAAACACGCGTTCCAGATAAGGGACAGCGGCCTCTCCGTGGGCGATTAAATTACGAAGCGCTTTCCCTCTAATGAGCCAGTCGGTTTCATCGAACAGGTGTTCGATAATGCTTTCAAGTGGCTGATCATCCATAGTTTATATCCATGTTCTGCAAGTTCATGGTCATGCTGGTGGACAAACAGCATTAGGCTGTGTCCCTTTTTACTAAAGCGTCTGCAGGGCCATTTGTGCCGAACATTATCCGCACTGACTGAATTATGCTCTCTGACCGTTGTTTCCATCCAGAAGAAAACGAGCAAATCAGGCACACATTGAAATTTGATCATTCAGATACAAAATCAGCAAATAAAAAAAGCCCTAAGTTGTGAAACTTAAGGCTTTTTAAAATGAGGGCGCAGGGATTCGAACCCTGGACCTACGGATTAAAAGTCATCGAGATTATGCATATTCTAGCTGGAAAATGGCGGTTCTTGTACCTAAATGATTTCAAAAAAGGCACGAATTAGGTACAACACAATCAGGTACAGAACACCGTTCCGAATTTAAATTAACGTGTATCTGATTCAGGAAGCGCATTCATATGACAAAAATCCAAGTCTCTAAATCAAACGGCAAGCCCAGAAAAACAAGTGTCAAGACGTGGGCAGACCGACAAAAGGCCGCGGGGGCAAGACTCGAACTATCGCAGCATAAGCCCCGCAATCAATGGAAAAAAATGGTGGATGGAAAATTCTACTATTTCAAGCACCCCATTACTAAAGCAGGCTATGAATCAGCATTGCGGGAATGGTTAAACCTAAAAGCAGAAATGGATTTCGAGAAGCCTTACCTGGCTTTGATTCAGCACCATATTGACATATTCAAAGCAGTACAAAATTATTTTGATCATGCTGTAGAGCAAACCACCAAAGAAAAGAAAATGGCACAGCAGGTTGATCAGTTTATTAACTGGCTTGAAGCCGCTTTTGATGATCCAGATCAATATATTCCAGAAGTTGATTCTTCAACATCTCTGACTCAGGATGAAATTGAAGAATTCGAGATTGTCAAACCTGATATAAGCCCGGAAGAAAACAATTTCAGGTGGGCGGCGATGAGCGCATTGAGAGGCAAGAGTGAACTCGCAGATAACATAGTACGTCGTTATTTTGGAAAAGATCATATTGGCACTATGACATTTCAGCTTCCAGAAGAATGGAAGGAAAAAACAGAATTTACAGAGTCTCCTGAAAAACTCCCACAGACAGTAGGCTACTGGGTTGAGGATTATTTGAAGGCTAAAGGTAATCAGGCTTTAAATGGTGAGATTGAAATCAGCACTTTCAGAGATGCTAAAGAAAGACTTGGCAAGTTTAGTGAGTGGATTGGAGAAAAAACACTAATTGAAAAAGTGGGGAGTGAAACACTTAAAAAATATCACAGCTATTTGTCAGAATCTAAGTATGCGAATAAGAGTTTGTACTTTCAGTTCTTCAAAACATTCGTTGTCTATTGCGTGTCAGAGGAAGCCTGTTCTTTAGAGCACCTGCCAAATAACATTACAAGCAGGCTCTTTGTTTTTCGGTCTAAGAACAAAAAGAAAATAGCACTTGCCAAAAGCAAGTATGAAAAACTTTGGACCAAAGCAGACATTCAAAGGGTTATCGGGAAAGATTCAAAAGTTCCTGAACGTTATCAGTGTTGGATTTTATTGATGTTAAATTGTGCAATGACACAATCAGACTTAAATGATTTGAAGCGGGACGAAATCGACCTGAAAGAGGGGAGAATCATCAGGATCAGAAAGAAGGCGGAAAAATACCCTAATCCACCTGTAGTAAATTACAAACTCTGGGACATCACATTAAAGCATTTAAAAAAACAGATGGCAGCTTGTACAGACGAAGAGTATGCTTTGCAATCCACCAGATCGGCCAGGTTAATTTCTGAGTCGATTGCGGTAGATAAAGATAATAACATCGTTTCCACCCGATCAGATAACGTTTGCAGGTGGTGGGATAAAAACAGAAAAGAAATCGGCTTTGATGGCCTCCAGTTGAAGTATGTAAAAAAATCAGGCATAACAGCTCTAACTGAAAATATTAAATATATGCATTTAGATCAGTTATACTTAGGCCATTCACATAGAACTCTTGCTGATAGAAATTACAATTCAAAAGGTGGCAGGGCTTATAAACCTCTGGACGATGCAATAGCTTTCATCGGTAAACATTTTGGTTTAAAGTAAAATAATAAACGAGGCAAGCAATCCTGTATGAATCTGGTGAATTGAATTCCACCTTGCCGATTAGTAACAGCCCAACTACCGAAGGTCACTCAAGGATGTCGTCAGCCAGTGCAAGAACCATGATGCAGTCGATGGCTTTCCACTCTGGTTGGTACTTGATGAAGTTCGGAAAAACAAAACGTCTGATGTGTGACACCAGTGGCAAAGTGAGGAATACATGAAACGATTATGGATGGCGTTTGTGGTCGTGATGGTCTTGTCATTTCTGGTTCTTGGCTGGATCGGAACACGCATCTATTCGGAGATGCCGCCACTCCCTCAGCGGGTCGTCACGACGGACGATCAGATCCTCATTGACAGTGGCGAGATCAGTGCAGGTCAGAATGTCTGGCAGTCGATGGGTGGTATGGAAGTCGGTTCCATCTGGGGGCACGGCAGCTATGTCGCCCCCGACTGGACGGCGGACTGGCTCCATCGGGAGGCGATCTTTATTCTTGACCGTTGGTCGAACGCCGATTACGGCAGCAACTTCGAAAAACTCGATAACGAACAACAGGCTCAACTCGTTGCTCGTCTGACCAAACTGCTGCACACGAACACTTACGATTCATCTACCGACACGGTCACGATTGATCCCATTCGAGTTGAGGCGTTCGAGTCCAATCTTGCCCATTACACCGAAGTCTTCTCGAAAGGCAACGCCGACTATGCCATTCCTGCGGGGGCTGTCTCCGACCCAGATCGGCTCCGCAAGTTGTCGGCATTCTTCTTTTGGACTGCATGGGCTGCATCCACCGACCGTCCGAATGACATCAGCACCTACACAAACAATTGGCCCCATGAACCGCTGATTGGTAATCGTCCCACCAGCGACACAATTGTCTGGACCGGCGTCAGTATCATCATGCTGTTGGCGGGCATCTCAGCGATGGCCTGGTGGTACGCCTCGAAGCAAAATGAGCAAGAGGAGCCAACTCCCCCGGAGACCGATCCACTGGCTCTGTGGGAGGCTACGTCATCTCAAAAGGCTACAATCAAATATTTCTGGGTTGTCTCGGCTCTGATCCTCGTGCAGATGCTGCTGGGAGTCATCACGGCTCACTACGGAGTAGAGGGGGCGGGTTCTATGGATTTCCGCTCTCCGACTGGCTGCCATACAGCGTGACTCGCACATGGCACGTCCAGATGGGGCTGTTCTGGATCGCCACGGCTTGGCTGGCAGCAGGTCTATTTATTGGCCCCCTTGTCAGTGGTGAAGAACCCAAAGGACAGCGGCTTGGCGTGAACATCCTGTTCGGTGCGTTGCTGCTTGTGGTGATTGGCTCCCTCACCGGCGAATGGCTCAGCATTCAGAACAAGATGACCGATAAGGTTTCGTTCTACTTCGGTCATCAAGGGTACGAGTATGTCGACCTGGGGCGGGTCTGGCAGATCGCCCTGATGGTCGGACTACTGCTCTGGCTGTTTCTGATGATCCGTGTGCTGCTTCCCGCCTTACGCAAAACCGGCGAGACCAAGCAACTGGTCGCTCTGTTGGCGGTCGCCACGGGAGCGATCGCCTTGTTCTACGGAGCGGGGCTGACATGGGGACAGCACACGCACTTGTCGATGGTCGAATACTGGCGATGGTGGGTCGTTCACTTGTGGGTGGAAGGCTTCTTCGAGGTTTTCGCCACCACAGTCATTGCTTTCATCTTCATGCAGCTCAATCTCATACGACCGGGTATTGCTGCGGCAGCAGCCCTGTTGTCGGCCACGATCTTTCTTTCAGGCGGTATCATCGGCACCTGCCACCATCTCTACTTTTCAGGAACGCCGGTTGTTGCACTGGTCTGGGGATCGGTGTTCAGTGCGCTGGAGGTTGTACCGCTGGTCTTGGTTGGCTTCGACGCCACCGAAGACCTGCGACGATCCCGAACGTCACCGTGGGTCCAGCGGTACAAGTGGCCGATCTATTTCTTCGTATCTGTCGCTTTTTGGAACATGATTGGAGCGGGATTATTCGGCTTCATGATTAACCCGCCGATTGCCCTGTACTACATGCAGGGGCTCAATACGACCCCGCTGCACGGCCATGCCGCCTTGTTCGGTGTGTACGGAATGCTGGGTATCGGACTGATGCTCGTTTGCCTGCGAGTGCTGATTCCCGGCAGAGAATGGAGGGATGGTCTGCTGCGGTTCTCATTCTGGTCGTTGAACGGTGGTTTAATGGCAATGTGCCTTCTGAGCCTGTTACCAGTCGGCCTCCTGCAAACACAGGCTTCCGTTAAACACAGCTATTGGTACGCCCGCAGCAGCGAGTTCATGCAGACCGACTTGATGCAGACCTTACGCTGGATGCGAGTTCCCGGCGACACCGTGTTCTTCCTCGGAGCCGTCGCCCTTGTTTTGTTTGTCGCAGGTCTAAAAACCGGGCACTCGTTCAAGAAGGTTGAAAACACATGACCGAATATTCTCTGGAAACTTCTGTTCCTGATGGGGGCTTTGGCTCCTGCGGTGGAAAATCGCAGGGTCTTTCAGAGCAAAACATGCTGTCGAAGCTTGACGAAGTCATCAATGGTGGAATCCAAACCACCAATCCATCATCACCAAACTAGAAAAGTAGAGGCATTTATGGCTATTCCCCACGCACAACCCGGCGATGTAATCGATGTACGGCCCCTGGCGGACCAGTTGGTAGCGTCCAGAACCAAGACGCTCCTCAAGACACCACACATCGAAGTGATTCGCATGATCCTTCCGGCAGGCAAAATCCTGTCAGAACACAAAGCCCCCGGCGAGATTATTGTGCAATGTCTGGAAGGGGACATCACGTTCACAACAATGGGAGAACCCAAAAAGCTGCGGGCGGGTGACATGCTCTATCTGGCGGCAGGAGAACCCCACAAGCTTGAAGCCGTCGCAGATTCTTCCTTCCTGCTGACGATTGCCTTACAGAGCGGTGAGGCGACGACATGAAACGACTGCTTCGCATCGATTGGGATGTCATAGCGGGAATCACAGCCGCCAGCATCGCTATCGTATTGCATCTTCTGCACGTCGTCGATGTCGAGGTTCTGTTCACAATTGTGCTTGTCCTGCTGGCACTTC
This sequence comes from uncultured Gimesia sp., assembly GCF_963972345.1. Taxonomy (NCBI): domain Bacteria; kingdom Pseudomonadati; phylum Planctomycetota; class Planctomycetia; order Planctomycetales; family Planctomycetaceae; genus Gimesia; species uncultured Gimesia sp. Next base: position 20,499 of record NZ_CAXAVM010000065.1, read on the forward strand.
TCTTGTTTCGAGATTTACGGCGCGAAAGCCATGACGAACATTTGGACGAAACCGTAAATCAGATCAAGGGTGATGTCAAAAGTATCGAATTGTCACTTGAAACACCCGCAGCAGTGCTGGTTGGTCCTCGCTACCTGCGATCCGAAAGTCGCAGATTTGTGGAAACGGCCCGTGGCGAAATGGTGTGGTTTAATGTCTGCTTCTTGATGTTCCGGTCGCAGGATGTTTTTGACCTGTTGTTGAAACCAGCCATCGAAAATCCCCGTGTGAGATCAATTCAGTTCATTTCCAACGAGGGTGAAAAAGAACTGTGGGAACAAAACATGTTGCCCAAGATCGGTGAGTGCGATGGAAGTGGAAAAGTTCTCGAACCAATCTGGCGGACTCTACCACAGACCGTTTCATTCATCTTGGCTGAGACAGAACACAAAGGTCAGACCGAAGCCCTTTTGAGTTTTTGGGGTGAGCCGTTTATGGCACGCACCGTTGACAAGCAGGTACCACGATATGTGTTCTGGGTACATGGTCACTCCGATCTCGTGGCTCAGTTGGTGGACGTGGAACGCCAGCATCGTATGCAGGTTCACTCGTCAAAATAGAACCACCCTGGTAAGACCTGTCTAATTAAATCAGAATAACACTCTTAAAGTTCTGCTTGATTTGGGTTAAGCAGAGCTTTTTTGTTGTGATTATCGATGCATTTCAGGATACTGTAATATATTAGAGCAAACCTGATGACTCATTATTTTTGAGTCTCTTGTAAATTCATATGCATGATTACTACCGCTTTGTTGGGAACGATATGGCAAACCACATGATGCGTTTCGGAGGATGGTGAATTTATTTTCCGGTTCTATCGGCTAAGTTTACCGTTGGAATGTTTTTATTATTAAAATTCAGCCGACGCTGGGTGAGTTGTAGTTTCGTATTTAGCTTGGCAAGATCGATGACATGATCTACTCCAAGTTTATCCAGAATCGCCTTTCGACGCATTACGATGGTTCGCTGTGACAGTTCGAGAGAATGGGCGATGATCTTGCTTGATTTACCCTTGAGCAGAAGATCCATCACTTCCTTTTCGCTATCAGTTAATGTTGCTATTTTCTCTTGAATTTCTTGAGACCATGACCGTGCCTTGCGGTGCTCAGAATCGATTTTGATGGCTGCGATAATAGAGTCCCACAACTCCTGCTCAGGATAAGGCTTTTTGATAACTGACAAGGCCCCTTCTGACATCGCATTGACTGTATTGGTCACATCCACATATCCAGAAACCACAATCACTGGAATATCGTAACCGATTGTGTGCATGTTTTTAATTAGTTCGATGCCATTACATCCCATCAGTCGCAAATCAGTGAGGACGCAACCACAGATATTGTTTTCGGTTTTCTCCATGAATGCTTCGGCTGATTCGTATGAATTCGTTATGAAACCCATACAGTCAATTAGATCTGCAACAGAGGTTCGAACGGAATCATCATCATCCACGATATAAACACTCGGTTCATAATCGGGTGGTAATTCTAACGGTGTTGGCATACTCCATGATTCTCCTTGCTTTAATCCGTATTTTCGTGACACGAAAATAATCAGTTTGGTAATGTACCAGTAATGGTATATAACCAGACTATTCAGGACAGAGAACTTGCCGAGGTTGAGATGGAGAATCGTCACATATCATTAGAGACTGAATTCGACTATTTTTTTGTCCTGTGGATGGTGCGGGTAGTTACATTCAAGTGAGGTTCAAGATGCTATTGCGGATTGATTTCTGAATAATCTTCCTTATTTATGTCTGGTCGGAATATTGTATTTAAATACGATCTTTTTTTGATCACTTACATTCTATCGCCCCATCAGTAGTCTGCGTACATTAAATATCCAAACATCAATCGTTGTGAATATGAACTATTGAATAAAGGTCTACCTTTGACGATTACGTGGATCGGTAGTTCGTTTTGTCCTTCTTAATTAGGAAACCGAATAATTTTGATGCATTTTTGCAACAATAATAATACTGCCTATTAAATACAGAGGATTACCTCCTGTGAGTAATCATTAAATTGCTCGGTGCAAAGCAACAAACTTTCTGTAAATCCCTGGGGCCTTCGGTCTCTACGATCAGTATTAAATTGTCAGGTATTTCATTCAGGTTTCCCAGTCATCGCTGAGTTCCACCCGGACCGGGGTCAGCAGCCTCAGCAGCGACTAATCATTGGGAAACAGTCCCGCCCGCGGGTGCGCCGTTTTAATTCCTTGTTCTGGCGTTCCAGCATGTTCGTAGTTCGCATCCGCTTGCGATGTCCGGCAGGAATAGCGAATGCCGTCAGTCCTACCCGGATGTTGGCTTTCGCTCAATTCGTCAGTTTCGGTACTGTTTTATCATGATAGGTGACGAACCGTTTCGGTTCCTTCAACGCATCATCCAAATCTCTGGCGGTAAAAATATTTCGTATTTCATCGGCAACCTGTTTACGCAATTGAACTTTGGGAACAATTGCATTGCGTTTTGCATCAAATGAAACTGGTAACGCTGCAAGGGCGTTCCAGCTAGCATATTCTGTCGGGCCGCATTCAGCCCTTCGTGCCCATCACTGACGATCAGCTTCACGCCATGCAGCCCTAAATGAGTCAATTTATTTAAGGCTGTTACTGGACGTCGCACCAGTCAGCATGGTAGACCGGCACAACACCACGGTGCCGCAAGATCTGCTTAATGAGGCTGTACTGTGGTTATGCTTCAGGAAGAAGGCTTTCCTGACATTGCAGGAATGACAAAAATTCACATTGCAGGAATGACAAAAATTCGATTGGTAGTGATGACTCCTGATAGCGCAGATCCCAAAACAGAAGTACTGGAGTTCAAGTGCTACGGATTTAGCAAATAAGCTCCTCACCATCAGCTGAGTGCATTTTATCTGCAGAAGTGATTGTTTTATCAATCAGTTTTATTCTGTTCAGTTCCTGGTTCGAAAAGTGAACAGATCAGGGTGTCGGCTCGTCCCACAGGCGGTTTATCGCTTTAACAGTTTCTTCGACCAGTGTCTGTCCCCCTTCAGGGCCTACCAGATTGCTTTGCACGATGGCGCTGTAGCCTCCGCCTTCTGCAGCGCGCCTGGTGGGAACATAGCCACCCGTCTTGCAGGCCAGCTGAATGACAAAGGTCTGGAGGGCCTTGCTGCGGGCTTTCATCTGAATGCCATACATGGTGAAGAGCTCGAACGGATTATTGCAGATGGCGATATCGCCCAGTCGAATCGCGTGCAGTTCGATCGGATACGTCTGATCGGGCTTTTGTGTTTCATATCTCTCTATGACGCCTTCGTACCATTTGCGTTTTCGCATTGTATCTTGTCCCGCCTGTTCCTGTTTCCCTAAATCGGCGACGACGGCTTTGGATTCGAGGTATTCGGCTTTGGTGACCCGACGGGCGGGGAGATTGATGGTCTGGACGGTATGCTTGAAAACCACGTCTTTGTGAATGTCATTTTTTGCTACTGCATGGGCTTCATTGACAGCCAGTGTGATGCGGCGGGCGATTTCCTGCATACGGGTTAATTTGCGGCCTTCCCGCATCCGGTCTTCTGCGGCTTTGCGAAATCGCAGATGCGGTGACTGGTCGCCGGCGGCACCGATCCAGCCTGACAACTGAAGCTGGTCGCCATACTGATTTCTCAACTGCAAACGGACTTCGTGCCAGAAATCGGCGTTGACCGCTCTACCACTTTCCACTTCCTGAGCAGGGCAGGCGACATTAACAGCCGTCGCGATGAGTTTGTTCTGTTTGTCCCAGAAAAACAAAACTTCGATACCATGATCTTCATACCCTTCGATCCCGCGAAAATTGGAGCTGTTGGTCGGGCCATACATGCGAGAGTTTCCGTCTTCATAGAGCGTACGCCTGTTATACGCGATGACAGCGTGACCCATGCCCCAGCTGACGCCCCCCTCCTCACGATTTATCCAGGCAGTCGTGGCGGCTTCTGCCAGACGTGTTAACAGGAATTCCACGTATTCCTTTGGCTGCATAACGCCTTCGGCTGGAATTGCATAGACGCCGTCGGTGGTCACGGGAGCCGTATGTGTATGGGTGGCGTTCAGAAACAGCTTGTTGATATCCAGGTCAGGTAACTGAGATTTTAAGCGGCTGCGAAGCTGATCCTGTACGCCTGCGCTGATTCCGACCAGATCACAGCTGATGATTAGCGCCTGGTCTTCCACCTGATCTGCGTTACGGGTTTCCAGCGCGAGCGCCGTGGCGGTGACGGGGGCTTCCACCTCTGTTGCGACTCTGGTGGCGAACTGGCCTGAGATGGCGACCGGCTGATCGGGAGTGATGTTGACATTCGCCGCTCCAATCCAGATTTGTCCGGCAGTCGATTCCGATATGAAAAACGACGAGAACAGACAACACAGTAGAACGGAGATGAGTGGATGATTCAGCGTGGAGAAATTCATGTGGTGCCTCGCTTACAGGGGTATTCAAATTGATTCGATGGATGCCGTTTACTTTGATGATTATGGTGAGAGTCTCTTGGATCATGGAGAGAGTCATCGTAAAACATACTGTAGATGTTCTACGGTATCAGTCACTCAATAGAAACAGTCTACCGATGTTGTTGGTGTATTTGTATCTGAATGAACATCGCATTTCAAAAATGAATGTACCAGAATCCCGCTCCGTTCTCCTTGCACAATCAGTGGTTAAAGCATAGTTTGAGTAAAACCTGTTCCGTATTACCCACCGGGCCTGATGAACGGCCTTGAAAACCCTTTGCTATTTAATCATTGCCCTGCAGACCCCTGCTGCATGTGAAATGTATACTGATGTCCTTGCTCTGTTTCCGAGTTCTGGTTGTTTTCTGGAGTCTGACCTTGATTTCAGCTGTCGAGGCGAGACCATGAGCATGGCGAAGAAGGACACGATCATGAGCACGAACACGGAGAAGAGGGGCATAACCTGCACGGTTTCTGGTGTGCTGAACATGGTGTTCCCGAGGAAATCTGCGCCCAGTGTAGTACCAAACTCGCCGCTGATTTCCAGAAAAAGGGAGACTGGTGCGAAGAACATAAACGTCCCGATTCGCAGTGCTTCATCCACCATCCTGAATTGGAAGAAAAATTCATTGCTCAATATGAAGCCAAGTTCGGAGAAAAACCACCTGCGCGCAAGGATAAATAAGATCCGCCAGCAGATGAAAGCGGAAGTTCAACAGAGAGACAGCCAGGTGACCCGCCCGATTTCAGGCGGGTTGCCTGTTCCGTTTTACGCTGTCGCACTGCTAGTATGCGCGTTGACTTCTGGCTGCCAGAATACAGCTTCAGATCTGTCTCTTTCGAGTTTGCCTGAGGTTACAGATTTGGATTTTCAACAGACGGTCCTCGAGGCTGACCAACCGGTGCTGGTGGAGTTCTGGGCTCCCTGGTGTCGCCCTTGTGTAGAAATGACCCCCATCCTGGAACAGGTGTCAAAGCAATATGCGGGACGCGTGAAGATCCTCAGAATACGCATCGACGATAATCCAGCCACTGCTGCTGAATATGAAATCGATTCTCCACCCGCGTTCATTCTGTTTCGCGAGAGAACAGTTTTCAAGCGTCGACTCGGCAAACAGAGCCAATTACAGCTAACCGGTCTGCTTTCGTCGAGTCTGCCCGAAGAAATTATCGAATGACTACATTGGCCATGGTTGTTGATGCTGGAAGAGATTCTCTACCGGTTTCGAGTCGCATTTATCGTGTGCATGAATGGAAATTATAGTGTCGACCGGTCAGTCAGCTATGGCATCACTGAAACTCAATATTAAGAAAAAACCCGCCCAATATAGTTAGCGCTATTAATTGGGCAGGTCCGTTACTCCGAGACTATGCGAAAGGAACGGAGTAACTAGATCGCATCACATTTAAGCATAGCGCCTTTCAATCTAATATATTTGGTCCTAATGGACCTGGAGACGCGACAGTAAAACTGGACACAGTCTAACTGTAAGGCTAAGAATCATTGTGGATAAACAACGTAATAAATGCAATAGCTTTATAATATGCCTGCTTTCTGATTGTATTCTCTCATTTTACACGCCAAATGCTCTCCCAAAGTAGGCCTGCTTTGCACACCAATCTTCATTTCATCCGGTGAGACTCTTGAAATAATATACGGGTAATTCCACGGGAATCCATATAAACCAGGAAGTCAGAGGTTTATGATTTTTTGATGATATAGTTAATGGCTTCTTCTCGGGTATCAAATAGAGGCCAAAGAACTCCTACTTTGATGCACTTAAGAATATCTTGCATGTTCTCACAGGCATTGCAGCAGACAGCCTGTCCCCCAGTTTGTCTGGCCTGCTGCAGGAGACGAGTAATCGAGTTGATGATGACGGAATCCAAATAATTGACTTTTGAAAAGTCGATTATCACATTTTTAATTTCAGACGAATTGAGGAGTCTTAATATCTTGTTGGATTCAACCTGGACGTTGCTGTATACAAACTGCAGTGTCGGTCCCTGAGGTATCACAACCAGATTAGGGGTACTCAATTCAAACTTAAATACTTCAAAGTTCTCTACCATGAATCAAGTTCATTTTCTTGAGGAGCAGTAATATCTGAGAGGTCAAACTACCAGATTGATTTAACAGGCGTTTCTATTCTTTTGTGGAGTGTAGCCAATTTGAATAAAATCATCTGGTTTGAAAAAGAAAAAATGAGTTATCTCGGTGGTGTGGTCATAGGGGCACGGCGATCTATACATTCCAGAGAACCACAATCAATAAACGATACGATAATCCAGATTGTTAGTGAAAAATCGATTGTTATATTCCCTTTTATTGCTTAAGCACTCGTTGACCGTTCGCGTAATGCTTCATACAGGTTGGTGTGATTTAGCAGGATGTCTTTCAGTCCCTGTTTGATTTTCTCTGAGTTCAGTGCCTGGGTGCTCATTTCGTTGTGGGCGTCCAGGGCGTTCATGATGGCTTCGGTCAGTTCTGAACCCAAGTCAGGAGAGTTCGCGAACTGTTCTTTCGAATTACTGCCTGCCTGTTTGACCAGGGTTTCCGATTCAAGCAGTTTTCCGAGAATCACATTATTCACATAAACCAGCTTATCGTTCTCGCTGAGTTCGCCGGTAAACAGGTCATTTACCTTTTCGATGATTTCGCTGAGTCGGGCTTTCAGCTTCTCCTGAACGGCACCACTGCCCGCTTCGGAGATCGGGTCCAGCTGTAAGCCGTCTTTGTCGTGCAACTGCATCTGCTGTTTGCCGCGGTTTTTCAGATTGTGGTGAGTCAGCTTGACCTGTGACAGATCCACGCCTTCGCGCTCGCGTCCGAATTTCAGCAGCCGCCGTAGATGCCGGTAGAAAATCGAGCGTTTTTCGAAGTCCGTATTCCCATAATCAAAGATCTGAGACAGGAACGTATAAGCCCGGAGATAAGTCTGCATGTCTGTTTTGAACAGCTGGAGTGCTTCCATCCTTTCTTTGGCGGCTTTCGCTGTCTCGTCGTCGTTGTTCTGTCTGGCCAGATTGAAGTCTGCTTTCGCGTTCTCATACTGTTTCAGCAATCGTTCGGCCACTGGCTTGATGGCGGCTTCCAGCTGGCTCTGCTTCGATTTCGGGTTGAGTTCAACATTCACCACCCGTTCGACTTCAAAATCGTCATAGTAGCCGGTCGCGTCCAGTTTGGAGCGCAGATCCAGTATCAGGTTCGGGTCGGTCACATCAGACAGACTGGCTGTCGTGTAATAGACTTTGAACGAGGCCAGAATCTCTTCAGGATCATTCACAAAGTCGAGTACATAGGTATCTTCCTTGCCCGGATAACAGCGATTGAGCCGGGAGAGGGTTTGAACTGCCTGTATCCCGTCCAGTCGTTTATCAACATACATACCACACAACAAAGGCTGATCGAAGCCGGTCTGAAATTTGTTTGCCACCAGCAGGATCTGGTATTCGTCCCCTTTGAAGGCTTCGCGGATGTCGCGTCCTTTCAGACCAGGGTTGAGTGCCTGACTGGATTCCTTGAACGGTTCGGGGCCGGACTCTTTATCATTAACTTCCCCGGAAAAGGCGACCAGTGTTTTGAGCGGGTAACCTTTCTCTTTGATATACTTTTCAATGGCCAGCTGCCAGCGGACCGCCTCCAGGCGACTGCTGACGACGACCATTGCTTTGGCTTTCCCTCCCAGTAGCATGGCGACCGTTTCCCGGTAATGTTCGACGACAATCTGAACTTTCTGGGAAATGTTGTAGGGATGCAGCCGGACCCAGTTCATCAGGCCTTTCATCGCGGCGCCGCGTTCGACTTCCTTGTCGTCAAATTCTTCGCCGCCGTTCGCCAGTTTATAAGCCAGCTTATAAGACGTGTAATTCTTGAGGACGTCCAGGATGAAACCCTCTTCAATCGCCTGTCGCATGGAATAGACGTGAAACGGTTCCGGCAGGTTGCCCTCGCCCGCGGGTAAACTGGGATCAGGACGCCGCCCGAACAGTTCCAGCGTCTTGGCTTTGGGGGTGGCAGTAAAGGCGACATAGGTGATACCTTTCTCACTTGCGCGGGATGCCATCTGCGCCGCCAGAATGTCTTCGCTGCTGATCTCGCCCCCGTCGGCAACGGCTTCCTGTTCCTCTGCCGATAACAGCTGTTTCAGTTTGGAAGCAGCTTCCCCCGTCTGTGAGCTGTGCGCCTCGTCGGCAATGACGGCAAACTGTTTGCCCTGGGTGGCTGCCAGTTCGCGGACTGCTTCCAGCGCAAACGGGAACGTCTGGATCGTACAGACGACAATCTTTTTATCCCCGGACAGGGCTTCTGCCAGTTCTGAACTCTTGCTGCCGCCTCCCCCCTTAATGGTGGCGACGACACCCGCTGTCCGTTCGAAGCCGTAGATGACATCCTGTAACTGACCATCGATCACTTTCCGGTCAGAGACGACCAGGACCGTATCGAAAATCTTTTCGTTGTTCGCATTGTGCAGGTCTGCCAGAAAATGAGCCGACCAGGCAATCGAATTGGTTTTTCCCGAACCGGCGGAATGCTGGATCAGGTACTTCTGACCGGGGCCTTCGGTTAAGATCGCCGCCTGCAGTTTGCGGGTCGCGTCCAACTGGTGATAGCGGGGGAAGATGTTTTTTGAGATCTGTTTTTTCTGATCCAGTTCGGCGACCATATACCGCCCGAGGATTTCCAGCCAGCTTTCCCGCTGCCAGACCTGTTCCCAGAGATAGGCGACCATATAGCCGTCCTTGTTGACCGGATTTCCCGCGGCACCATCATTGCCCAGGTTGAACGGTAGAAAATGGGTTGCTGTCCCTGCCAGTCGGGTGGTCATCTTCGCTTCCCGGCTGCTGACAGCGAAATGAACCAGAGCGCCCGAGGGGAACGACAGGAGCGGCTCGGCTGCCTGCCCTTTCGGCGCGGGATCGCGGTCATGGCGGTACTGATCGACGGCATCTTCGATGCTTTGTGTGTTATCGGTTTTCAGTTCAACGGTCGCGACCGGCAGACCGTTCAGGAACAGAACCAGATCGATACTTTTTTCATTATGCAGAGAGTACCGCACCTGCCGCACCACCCGTAGCCGGTTGGCGGCGTAATGTTCCATGATCTCGGGGTTGATGGCCAGCGCGGGTTTGAATTGCGCCATCTTGAGTTTGTGGCGCATCCCCAGTACATCGAAGCCCTGCCGCAATACAGAGAGAGTCCCGCTCTTGTTGAGTGCGTCCCGCAATCGGTTGAGTAACGCCTGTTCTGCTCCGGCGCCGTGATTCTTGGTGAGAACTTCCCAGGCTTTCGGCTGTGTATCCTGCACCCAGGCGACGACATCCGCGGGATAGAGTGCCCGGTCCCGGTCGTAATGATTCGCGTCTTTGTCGGCAAACAGCCAGCCCGCCGCGGACAAGTCGCTGCAGATTTCGTCTTCGAATTTTATTTCTTTGTATATATTCAAATGTATCGATCCAATGTAGGTGAATACTTGGTCTTTGTAGCTCGTCAACTAACAACAAAACCTCTTGTGGATCGTTTACCTGGAAATACGAGCCACAATGTGTTTTGTGGATTACTGAAGAGTCACAAAAGATTTATAGGATTTCTCTTCCTTCAGCGATATTTAATAGCTCAGAAAACGCATAAACAGCAGGTCTTCTCCCCCTGCCTTCTCTTACTGTAAGTAGGATTTTAGCGTCTTTTAGCTTTCTTAATGCTGCCGTAGCCGTCGGTTTGGGTATCTGGGACCGTTTGCAAAAATCTGCAGACTGAAAAATGGGCCGATCAAAAATCGCATCTAAAATTGCAAGTGCATATTGAGAATGAGTAATGTCAGTAATTCGGCTTTTCATTTTTTCATACAAATTGAGAATTCCGCGTACCCTCGTTGTATTAGACAAAGACTGCTCTGTAACCGCACCGAGAAAAAATTCGACCCAGCCCGTCCAATCACGGTGATCACTAATTCCTTGCAGACGGTCATAATAAGTATCGCGATTCGCTTCGAGATATTCGCTCAAATAAAACATGGGTGTTGCTAATACCTTCTTTTGAAACAGGAACAAGGGGATCAGTAGGCGACCAATACGTCCGTTTCCGTCTTTAAATGGATGCAGTAGTTCAAACTGAGCATGGACGATCGCACATTGAACTAAAGCGTCGATATCTTCACCCGCAATATATTCCTGCCAGCCGATTAGGTAGTCATTGAGTTGTAGTGGTGATGGTGGTACAAACTTCGCCTGCTCGATGGTGCAACCATGAGAACCAAGCCAGTTTTGATCTTTACGGAAATCTCCAGGAGATTTATTTGCGCCGCGCACACTATCCATTAACAGCTTGTGCATCTGCTGAATCAACGAGAGCGAAAGTGGGTATGTTTTCAGTGTTTCAGATGCCAATGTCAAAGTCTTGCGGTAGTTGACGACCTCTTGAATGTCATCGGTTTTGTTCTGATCGAATTCCATACCGGCTTCATATTCAAGGACTTCATCAACTGTCGCCTGTGTTCCTTCGATTTTTGATGACAGAACAGCTTCGCGGTTCGTTAATGGTGAAAGCATCACAGAAGGGTTAACGACACTTTGAAGTAAGCCATCATACCGCGCGATAGCAGCGTTTGCCGGTCCGATTCTTCGAATTAATCGTGAAATATCCAGCACTTCAATGGGAAGAGGATCAGGCAAATAAGGATTCATTCTATTTGCACCTTGTTTTAATTTCATCTATTGAATTTAGTTTCCAAGTATCGCTTTAAACTTTAGCTAATAGCTAAAAATCTTTCTATTGTCGTTTCAGTTCATCCAGCGTTCGCCCAGCTTTGTCTTTCCAGACCGTCCAGCCGTTGACGTTACGACCGACCAGTGCTGCTGCTGCGCTGCTGGGGGATTTGAAAAGGTGATCTTTCAGAAAAATAATTCTGTTGCCCTCAATTTTGCAGATCTTGTTTTTTACCAATTTCTCTCTCATGCTCTCAGAAAATCTGCGACTGGGGGCCGATTTTCTTATCAGTCCTGATGACCCTTTCAGAACGACAAATCCCTCTGTCGTGTATTGTCCCCGACCGTCCGTTTCTGATGTATTACAGATCAGGATTGAGTCTTTGTCCGATGATGTATTCGAGATGACGGGATCGAAAACCGGATAACCCAGGGTGGCCAGCAGTGTTTTGGCGGTGTCGAAGATTTCCAGACAGTCCGCTTCTAATGGGGCTGGTGTGTGGGGTTGGCTGCCACTGTTGCCGTTTTCGTCTGCAAAACGCTCTGCTTTTCGGCAGGCCTGCAGGCAGTACCATTCCAGAAAGACCGCGTGTGTCTGAGTCATACTGTTGGTTCGGGAGATGACGACCAGTGCCCGTTCCCAGAAATCCTTTTTGTTGTTGTGTGTTGCCAGTCGTGTGCGGAGATCTCCTGTCTGACCGATGTAGACAATGGGCTCGTCCCCCTCTTCGGATTCACCGAACAGGAAGTAGACGCCGACCTGATTACTTTCTGGCATCTGGAAAAAGTCGCTCAATAGTTTGCGCGGTACTTCAATGACCTGCAGAATCCGCGTGGTGATCTCGGCAACTCGAATCCCCTGGGGATCGCCCCCCGGCAGAAAGATCTGAATGGTTTTCGGTGTCTGGTTCATGCTGTCTCCTGTGCTGCGTATCCACGGACATCGATTTTGCCGGTGACTGCAGCGGAGATCAGAGCGGTGCAGCGTTCCTGCAGGAGTTCGATTGCTTTTTCGGCTTCCGCCTGCAACTGGTCAAATGTCCGTACCCTTGCTTCCAAGTACGTCAAGATTTCCCACTGTTCGGTGAGTGGAGGAAGAATTACGTAAGTTCGTCCGAGTCCCTCGCAGTTCATGTTGTAGTTGCCCGCTGAAGTCCGGGCACTGAGCGTCAACATTTCGCGAGTACATGATGCGTTCATAACGAGGTTCAAATATGCAGGTACAACATTTGGGCGTGGCTGAATCTTGATTAAATACGAGGCAAATATACATTTGCATTGGCTGGTAAAAATTGCACTTTTGCCAACCAACTGCGGATTGCCATTCGTCCGAACGACTAAAATGTCATTTTCACTAAGGATGTAACGGTCTTCGTCTTCAGTAGAAAAGTTTGCGTATTTAAGGTCAGTGAAATCGACATAGCCATCTTTAATGTTTGGAATACGAAGAACCGGAGTGCCTTCGTCCTCTTGATTACAGTCTGACGAAGTGCCATACATGAATCCGTCCGCTAAATGTTTGATCCTTGTTAACGTCCAATGTTCCGGTACATCGCCGAGCCATTCGATGCCGCTGTCTTTCATGGGGGCGTTGGGGTTCAGGCCTTTGGTGACCGCGTGGCTGATGACCGCCTGCCGCTTTTCCTTCAGCAACTCAATCAACCGCCGCTGCTCCGCCACCAACGCGTCAATCTTAGACGTTTCCGCATCGAGGAAATTCGCGATGGCGGTTTGTTCCACTTTTGGGGGGAAAGGCATTGGTAATTGTCCCAACTGATCGAAGTAAAGCCGAAGCCTCATGTCCATGATTCCTCGTGAGTACTTACGGAACTCGGTAAAGCAAATACCACAACGAAAAAGGTAGTGATAATACTTCGGATTCAGTGGTTTTACTTGTCGAAGAATGTCGTATGCTGGACTTGTTACACCGTCATAATCTGACATTCCGATTGCCCCCATCCATGCAAGAAGCTTATTAACGATCAAATCGCCCTTCTTCACTAACCAATATCCGTCAGTTGTTGAAGCTCTATTACCTCTTGCTTCAAGGTCTTTTCGTGGTCTGACGCCTATGTCTGTATAGATGGAAAGTAATTCGAAATCATTATTGTTTGGAGCTGACTCTGCAGTTAAGCGAAAGAATCGCTTGGTGGGTAAAATGTCCCAATGCTCAGGGACCCCGCCCAACCACTCGACATCGCTGTTCTTGTATGATGGATATTTTGGAAATTTCATTTCGATAAGTCCCCGATCATGGTGAGGATTTTATCTGTGACGGCTTTCAGTTCGGTGTCGATTTCATCCAGTTCGCGGGGCGGTTTGAAGACGTAAAAATGCCGGTTGAAGGGGATTTCGTAGCCGATCTTGGTTTTCTCGTGATCGATCCAGGCATCGGGAACATGGGGCAGAACTTCCCGCTGGAAGTATTCGTCGACATCTTCACTGAGGGGGACGTCTTCGGTATCCCGTAGACTGGTGTCGATTTTGGGCTGGCCTTTGCGTTTGCCTTTGGTCTCTTTCACAATGTTGCCCCCTTCATCCCGTTCGGGGCGTTCGACGGTGATGGTCTGATAGCCGAAGTCAGTGGTTTTGAAAATCCGGCTGATCGGAGTACCGCCTGTCGTGGCTTTTTTGGCGTTGCCGAACAGACGCGTAATCTCGTCGATATGCGCGGTGCTGAGTTCCTTGCGTTTGCTGCCCAGGCTTTTGCGCATCTTCTGCCACATCGCGCTGGCGTCGATCAACTGGACTTTGCCTTTGCGGTGTTTCGGCTTTTTATTGGAGACGATCCAGATATAGGTACTGATGCCCGTGTTGTAGAACATATCAGTCGGCAGGCCGATGATGGCTTCCAGCAGATCGTTTTCGAGGACATAGCGACGGATTTCGCTTTCCCCGCTCCCCGCGTTGCCGGTAAACAGCGGGGACCCGTTGAGGACGATACCGA
>NZ_CAXAVM010000066.1:0-34606 GCF_963972345.1 uncultured Gimesia sp.
GCCCTGTTGACCCTGCTGGCCTTGCTGGCCCCCTTGGCCCCCTTGGCCGCCGGCACCACCGATACCACCCACGCCTGTTCCGACTCCGTTACCGAAGTTTCCGCCACCCTGCTGACCCAGCTGGCCACCCTGCTGACCTTGCTGGCCCTGCTGACCCTGCTGGCCGCCCACTCCACCCCCACCCTGGAAGGAGAAGGTAAAGACGTCGGTGACGTTGGTGAAGTTAGGATTGACAGAGAGTCGTACATAGCGTCGGTCTGCAGAGATCACAGCCGAGACTGTTAAGGAGACCCCTTCAGGAATATTTGCGATAATCGGTGTGAACCCGACAGCGAAGTTACCTACCGTTGGCACCAGGCTGATCACGAAAGGCCGCGATACGTTACTGGTTACAAAGGCAACCTGACCGTTGAAGAGTGTCACTTTCGGAGCAAACATCAGGTTCGATCTTTCATCTGCCTGGGCGGCGTTGATGAAGAAGAAGGCTTCGATGTCGCTCAGAATAGCCATACCCACGTTCACACCGGCGTTGGCATTGAAGCTACCGAATTCCGGTACGCCGATTTCAAATGATCCCTGACGGAACTGCACATCCAGGTCGGGGGTGAATGAGTCCGGAGAGCTCATCCCGACGACTGTACCGTCTTTAGGCCAGTTATCGAAGTTCAACAGAGTCCGTGTTGGCGGGTTACTGAACGGTGCGACCCCTTCACCACCCGTCTGGCCACTTGTGGTCGTCTGGCCCTGCTGGCCCTGCTGACCGCCCTGCTGTCCGCCCTGCTGACCACCACCGCCGCTTTGATTGGTATTAAGCAGGTTGACCTGGCCAAAGCCGGGAACCGGGCTTCCGGTGTCAGTGATCGTCGGACTGCCGACTGTATCCTGAACGTTGAAGTCAAAGTCGACACCAATTCGCTCGAAGAAACGGTCGGAGACGGTCACGAAGCGAACTTCGATAGTCACCTGCAGGTCCTGCAGTCTTCGCAGCTGCTCCAGCAGGTTGGCAATTTCATCATGTACTTTTTGTGTCTGACGAATTACCAGACTCAAAGTGGTTTCAAAAGGACGTACGCTGCCGGCTCCGCCGATCTCTTCCCAGGAATCTGGTTCGACGGTGGAAACAATCAGCTCAGTCAGAGAATCAAAGTCGATATTGGACCCACCACCGGCAACACGAGATGTTGCTCCGTTGTTATTCCAGGGGTTGGAACCGGGGACACCACCCATCACGGGGTCAGCCACCTGGAAGTTACCAGGAGCCGCCTGATTACCACCCATGCCGGAACCATAGCTGATCGCTCCCATCTGACTGTAGGGATTGGCGGCCATGCTGCCACTGGCGGCAAAGTTGGGAATGGGAACCACCAGGTCAGCCACAGGGTAGGTCTGAGTTGTCAGAGTCCCCTGCTGACGGATGCGACTGGTGATCTTTAATACTTCGTTATCAATTGTGTAAGACAGGTTCAGAGGTTCGAGCAGCAGATTCAAGGCACTTCGCAGCTTGATTCCATTGACGTTGATTGTCACGGGAGCACTGGGAGTAACCCCTTCTTCTTCGAGTCCCAGACTGTCCAGGAAGATATTGATCCCGGTGAGAGTCTGAATCTTGTTCATGACATTCGTCAGAGGCTCATTTTCGAACTGCAGGTTCACTGGACGATCCAGGCTTTCTTCGATCTGCAGTTCCCGCTCTGTTTTCTGGTTATGGTTTTTGACATGATATTTATCACGTCGTTTGGTCAGTTCTGCCCACTCTTTGGCGTCGTGACCAAACTTGATATCCGGTGTGTAGGCATCAGCCAGTGCTTCTTCCACATCGTTCAGCTGATTCCAGACGTTGGCTTCTTTACGTTCCCGCATGCTATTGTTGGAAGCTTCGCGTCGCAGAAACATTGCTTTGTACTTCAAGGTCTCTGTCACAGGATTCTGTGGATCAAGATCTTTAGCCTGTTTGGCGATCACTTCCGCTTCTGCGTAGCGACGCTGGTCAACCAGTTCGTTAAATTTCTGTACCAGGTCGGCCAGTTCCTGTTCGACCCGGATTTTGTTCTTGATAGTGGCATTGATGTACTCTTCCACTTCCTGGTTCTGCTTCTTCAGCTCTTCCAGAGGTGCCACCTGCTTGCGGAAGGAATCAATGGATTCGCGTGTCCGCTGCAGTGAACCGATTAAAGTGGTTGTTGACTTCTTATCCAGGCTGGAGCTTTCGACTTTCGCCATGGTCTGATCGATAATATTTATTGCGTCGGTTGGAGCCGATTCACGCATTTTTTCAGCTTTGAAGATGGCATTCAACACATCAGATCGCAGGCGGCTGAACTCAATTGCCTGTTTCTGCTGAACCAGGTCAATGTTGCTGGATTCCTGTGAACCGTCAACCGGATCGTCGGATGATGTCTGATTCTCCACCAGGCGGATCTTATCTGCCCGTGAAGGTGCCAGTTCCCGGACCGCATCCTGCAGCTGTTGTGCCCGATGATTGTCCAGTTTTTCACCCGACTGATAGGCAGCCAGGAAAGACTGATAAGCAGCGTCCCGATTACCTTCCGACAGGCGTTGCATTCCCAGGTTATACAGTTCCAGGGCAGAGGCACCTGGATGAATCACAGCGATCTCGCTGGCTTCATTCTTATTCATCCGGGCAACCTGTTCAGGCTGTGCTGACATCCGGGCTTCCAGATCACGCAGTACAGACTGCGGACTGTCTTCACCGGCTTTGAATTCGACGCCAACTCTTAATGCTTCCTGGGCATTCACCCGGGCAGAATCAAGACGACCGGCTTTCAGATCGGTTCTGGCCTGTGCAACCAGTTTCTGAGTGAACTGTTTTTTACGTTCCATTTCAGCAGCATACAGCTGTTCCTGCGAGAGTCCGCCCGGTTGTCCGGCCATATTACGGATGTCGGCCAGAACCTGTTCGGGACGATCTTCAAACAGACTGTAAGCAGTATCAACCTGCTGAGCTGCTTCGGCTTTCTGTCGGGCATCTTCGATTCGCCCTTGTGCCAAATCGTTCCGGGCAGCGGCAATCAGCTGACGTGCATATTCAGGATTGTTTTTCTCACTGGCGGTATTGCCAGGATTGAATTTATTTTCTGAACTCGTACCCACCCGCTTGATGAAAGCGGAAGGATCTTCACTGGCGGAAGCAAATTGAATATTCAGTGACTCAGCCAGTTTCTGAGCAGATGATGCGAGCATCAGAGCTTCATCTTTATTTCCCTGCTGCAGAGCGACCTGTGCCTGTTCCATCAGACGATTGATCCGGGGACGAATGGCATCCTGGTTTTCCTGCAGGCCTTTGATACCGGACAGGGTGGCTGCTTCGTCAGAAATACGGTCGATGGCTGCCAGAACCAGTTCAGGGCGGTCATCGAACAGGTCGTAAGAAACTTTCATTCCCTGAACCTGCTGGACTTTCTGACGAGCTCCTTCGAAGTCCTGTTTCTTGATATCCAGGCGAGCCTGTCGTAATAATTCGGTAGCCTGTTCTTTGGAGGCTGTTTCAGCGCCGGACATTCCGGCACCTGTTGCATTCCCGGTGGAAGCCAGCGTACCAGCACCAGCGCGGGCACGTTTAATCTCGTCGAGTACCAGTTCCGGGCGATCATCAAACAGTCGATAAGCGACATCCACCTGGCTGGCCTGTTGTGCCAGAGCCTTGGCGGAATCCAGTTTACCTGCCTGCAGTGCTGCGCGAGCCTGCTCCAGCAGTCGTGCTGCCTGTTCTTTTTCAGAAGAACCTGCGGAGGACTGAGCAATCTGTTGAGTCGGTTCTGGTTTACCGGCGAAGATTTTCGCACCGGTTTTACGTTCGATCTCAGCGAGGATATGTTGAGGGCGTTCTTCAAACAGCTGGTAGGCAACATCATAATCCTTGGCCTGCAAAGCGAGGGTGCGGGCATCATCATAGTTGCCGGAGTTCAATGATTGACGAGCCTGCTTCAGGAGTACGGAAGCCTGCTCTTTTTCTGTGAGTTTTCTGTCCTGGCTGCCATCAAAAGGATTTGCAGCTGGAGTTGAGAAGGGATTGCTTCCAGCTGGTTCTTCGATACCGGCGACCTGCATTACCTGCGAATCCTGTCTGGTAAATCCACCCGCCTGCTGTACAGGAGCGTTTTTCTGCAGGCGTTGTTCTGCGCGAGCGATGGCTGCGAGGACCTGTTCGGGACGTTCTTCGAACGGACCATATTCCAGACGCATCTCTGCGGCCTGTCCTGCTTTCTGTCGGGCTTTATCCAGTTCGTTCAGCTTGATGTCTTCACGGGCGGACTGAAGTAACTGACGTGCCAGCTGCTTCTGTTCCTGCGGAGACTTCCCTGCCTGATTGGGAAAGTTCGTAGTAAATTCGGTGTCGGAGGCCGGAGACTGTGCTCGGACAATCTGTTTTTCCCGGGGAGCAGCCGCCCTGGTACGAGCCCTGCCGAGGTACTCGTTCATTTTGCGGAACTCGGCGGAGGACAGTCGTCCGGGAGAGACAGAGGCTTTTTCGAGCACCTCTACCGCTTCGGCGTATTGTCCTCGTTCATAATACTGAGTACCCAGACTCAGGTAGTAACGAGCTGAGCGTAGTTGACGCCCCGAAACAGACTGACTGTTATTCTCGACGTCAGCAGCGACCTTCCTGGTCGTGTTGCCGAGATTGGCCAGCCACATTGACGCTGCGATTAGCGTCGTACAGGCCAGTACTCCAAATGCCTTGCCCAATGTAGGTCCCTCCTTCAAGCCAGAACACCAACTGTGATTATGTTTTTTTTGAGGAGTCATCATGACTTCCAACTCGCTATCTATTATGGGTAGGATTTTAGTCCGAATTCTGAATTTAGTGCCATACGAGTTTTGCAGGACCAACCAGGATTCCAGAAAAACGAAACGCTATTGAATGTTTGCCATCGGGCAAAATTTAACAAACGATTGTCAGAGAAATGATAGTGTGATTTGATTTTTTGAGAGTAGAGAGAAGTGTGTGCGGGTAATAATCGATTTGTCGTTTTCAGGTCAATATGATTTTGACAAATTTTTCAATTTAGTTTGCATGGTTTTCAAAATACTTTTTCAATCTGTATTTCACGCAGCAAATCTTAATCTGAGCTTCATATCTGCTCTTTACCGAGCCGCTTACTTTGTAATATTTTCATCTTCCGTTTTATATTCGAACATCGATTCGATGATCGCTTTCTCGTAGAGTTTTTCCAGGGTTTCCCTGGAGGCTTTGATACGGGATTCATTCACCATGCTTTGTTCCAGCTTTGACTGGACATCAGCAAACGGTGTATGCCCGGCTTCTTTACGATCAATGACTTTTACGATCTGAAACGAATCATCCGTTTCGAAGACCTGGCTGGTCTGTCCGATTGGCAGTTGAAACAGGGCTTCTTCCACTTCCGTTTCAGCCAGGCTGCCTCGACCGGTCCAGCCCCATTGCCCTTTTTTCTCGGCCCGTGGTCCATCAGAATATTTTTCTGCCAGGGCACCAAAATCTTCGCCTGCCTGCAGTTTATGAATGACTTCATCCAAAACACCGACGGCTTTTTCTTTACCGCCATGCTGGGAATAGCTGATCCGAATTCGCTGCCAGCGTGCTTTCGCTGGATAGGCATAATCCTCGATATTGGATTTGTAACGTGCCAGAACTTCTTCACGGCTGAAACTGTTTTTCGCTTTTGCTTTGACAGACATGAACTGAAGCGCGGACTGCTGCTTCATGAACAGTTCTTTCTCCATGTACAGCGAACGCCCCTGCTGGTTCAGTTTTGCTTCCAGTTCCTGGGGAGAGCCGGCTCCGACACTCTTTTGCAGCTCGGGGATTCTTTCTTCTTCAAATGCTTTGACCAGATGCTCCTGGAGCATATCGAGCTGCTCTTTTTTGAGAGTGGTTTTCATTTCATGGATGAGCAACTGGCGTTCAATGTGACTTTTCAAATCCCGTTTTACCAGGGCTGTCCGTAATTTCTGATATTCTTCGGGCGGCATTCTCTGCTCGGCCTGCTTCAATTGAAAATCATAAATGCCGATAATGTCAGAAACAAAAAGAGGAGTCCCGTTGACCATGGCCACCACGGTGCTGTCTTTTAATTCCTCAACGGAATCATCGATCACACTGGCTGTGGAAGTAGGCGAATCGGAAGTGGATGAGGCAGTGATCACCGGCGTCTCAAACGGATTGTCTGATTCCTCGAAATCTCCCTCGATAATATTTTTTCTGTCTTCAGAGCGACTCGCCATCTGCGTGTGTTGCAGCTTCTGCTGTTTGAGCGCAGACTCCAGACGCGGAGGGGGTGGCCCCAGCACCGGGTTATCGACCTTGGGAGTCGTTTCGCACCCAGAAATGCTGAGAAAAGCCATCATCAATAAATATATTTGCGCGTAGCGCATCAAGATGCATCCTGCATGATGAACGAATTATTTACCGGGAGTTTGAGAGACAATCTGTAGTCAGGATTTTGAATTCAGCCCGATTTACAAGGGAGGTGTAAGGATGGGATACTGACTGAATTTTGATCCGCATCATCCTGTTCAGCAGGCAAAACACCTTTCCAAGGCGATCTGATGAACCGATCAGACTGATGTGGCAGGATTATAAGCCGGATCAAAAGTTTGTTGCAATACCGTTTTGAGTTCCTGCATCACCTCTTCGGTATTCTCCGCAGATACGGGCAGTGGGATGTAGGCGGATTTCTGATCTACAATCCGGACGGGAATCCGGCCCTGATTGCTTTTTGCCAAAGCCAGTATGTGATTTTTGTCCCGATAACCCAGCACAGCGAAGTTATTTTCCAGGCGAATACTGTCGACCTGCCACCGCTGTGACAGGATTTGTAATTCTTTCAAAATCAATAATTGTCTCGCAGGATGCGGAATGGAGCCAAATCGATCTTCCATTTCTTCCTCAAGGGCAGTCAGTTCCTCAAGCGAACGCACCGCGGACAGTTTTCGATAGATTTCAATTTTGATGCGGCCGGGGGGAATGTAATCCGAAGGCAAATACGCTGTGCAAGGCAGGTCAATCGCCACATGATGGTGTTCGCGAATGGGTTCATTTTTCAGCTTCCTGCAGGCATTTTCCAGTAACTGACAATACAGCTCATAACCGACGGCTGCGATGTGTCCGCTCTGTTCGGTTCCCAGGATATTTCCGGCTCCGCGAATCTCCAGATCGCGCATGGCAATTTTGAACCCGGCCCCCAGCTCACTGTATTCTTCAATCGCCTTTAAGCGTTTGGCAGCAATCGAGGTCAGAATCTGCCCGTCGCGGAGCAGCAGATAGCAGTAGGCCCGATGATGCGACCGCCCGACCCGACCCCGCAACTGGTGCAGATCGGATAAGCCATGGTTACCGGCATCATGAATAAAAATTGTATTGGCATTGGGAATATCCAGACCGCTTTCAATAATCGTGGTGCAGACAAAAATGTCTACCTTGCCGGAAACGAAATTCAACATCGCCGCTTCCAGTTCCGACTCTTTCATCTGCCCGTGTCCAATCCCGATACTCGCTTCCGGTACGATTTGCTGGATTCGATCGGCGTATTTCTGCAGATCATGCACGCGATTATGCACAAAATAAACCTGGCCATTGCGGTTCAGTTCCCGGACCATCGCATGTCGAATCAATTCGGGATCAAAGCGGGTGATTCTGGTTTCAATGGGAACACGATCGCGGGGCGCTGTCGTCAGGTTGGAAATATCACGAATGCCCAGCAGCGACATATGCAATGTGCGCGGAACCGGTGTGGCGCTCAACGTGAGCACGTCGATCTGCAGCCTGAGATGTTTCAGCCTCTCTTTGGCTTCCACACCGAACCGCTGCTCTTCATCAATGATCAACAGACCCAGATCTTTAAATTTGATATCCTTCTGAATCAGCCGATGTGTGCCAATCACCAGGTCCACGCTGCCCGCGGCCATGCCCTCCAGAATCGCCCGCTGTTCTTTTTTTGATTTGAAACGGGACAGCCCTTCAATGGTAATGGGGTAATCAGCCATTCGCTCACTGAAAGTCCGGGTATGCTGTTCTGCGAGCACCGTGGTCGGCACGAGGACGGCCACCTGTTTACCGGCATCAATGGCTTTGAAAGCAGCGCGAATGGCGACTTCCGTTTTTCCATAGCCGACATCGCCACAGATCAGTCGATCCATGGGCTGTGCCCGTTCCATGTCATGCCGTACATCGCTGATGGCGTGCAACTGGTCGGAAGTCTCGGTATAGGGAAACGACGCTTCAAACTCTTTCTGCCAGTGGCTGTCAGGAGGATAGGAAATACCGGGTTGACCCGAGCGCTGCGCCTGCAGACGCAGCATGTCGCTGGCCATATCCCGAACCGCTTCTGCCGCTTTTGCTTTTTTGCTGGCCCAGCTTTTCGTACCCAGCTTTGACAACTGCGGTACATGTTTGCCTCCGCCAATATATTTCTGAACCAGATGGACCAGTGAAACGGGCACGTACATCTGCACTTTATCACGAAACTCCAGGGAGAGATGTTCTTCCCGATACCCTTCCTTATCCAGCAGTTCCAGGCCTCGGAAGCGGGCAATCCCATGTGATAGATGAACAACGAAATCACCGACGTTCAAATCCAGGAAACTGTCAATCGCCCGACTCTCAACTTTGCGTTTCCGGGGCTTATGCCTGATATCAGCCCGGCCAAACAGTTCGTGATCACTCAGCACCACCAGGTGCTCGGGGACGATACGAAATCCCAGCGCCAGGTTTCCAATACAGGTTTTCACGCGGCGGGATAAATCCAGTTCAGACTCATCCAGAAGTTCCTGCAGACGATCCTGCTCTCCCTGGTTGTGACAGCAGACCAGCACGGTATCCTGCGGCCCCGTAATCGACGCCAGTTCTTCCAGCATTTCTGATTTGGCGCGGGTAAACCGTTCTACTGATTCGATCTGCAGATGGCAGGAGATTTCGGTCGATCCTGCAGAAATCGGAGCAATCGTCACCGAGGGAAAATCAGTGCAGCGCGACATGGTCGAAGGCACACTGAACAGTCCGCGCGGATTTTCCAGACGATCCAGATAACGCTTACCTTCATCAATCAACTCGGGCAGTTCAACCAATGCAATACACGCATCAGGGGGCAGGTTATCCAGCAGACTTTCCGATGCGGTGCCGTCTTCATCGCGCGCAGGAGTATGAGGCTGCCTGTCGGAGCGGTCTGCGGGGACAGGCGAAATCAGCGTGAGGTCAACCTGTTGACAGGTCTCAAGTGTACGCTGTGTTTCCGTATCAAACTGCCTGATCGATTCCACTTCATCCCCGAAGAATTCAATGCGAATCGGTAAAGCGGAATCCGGCGAATAAATATCCAGGATGCCGCCATGCATACTGAATTCGCCGGGAAGCTCGATCGCCGTGGTCCGTTCAAAGCCACGCTCCAGCAACCATTTCATGAAGGAATCAGTATCGATTTCATCACCAACCTGAATGCGGCGCGTCGCTTCCTTCCGCTGTTGCCGGCTGGGCACAGGCTGCAGCAGAGCCGGAAATGATGTGACGATGACTAGAGGAGTCGAGGCAGATTCTCCCGACTGCTGCAACTGACTGAGTACCCGCAGACGCCCTCCGAAAACCGCATCGGCTACATCATGTTCGTCCGGGAGTGTCTCCCAGGCAGGAAAGATCTCGGGAATCGTTCCCATAAAGCTGGCCAGGTCCCCGGAAAATTCGTCGATTTCCGAGAGACGTGGAAGCACAATCAGCAGCACGGAATCCAGGGCGGCAGCAACACAGGCTGCCGTCAGCGCGCATGATCCTCCCCAGGCTCCGTCAATCGTCCCACTCTGTCCGGATCGTAAAGCCGCTGTCACTGCGGCAAAACCATCGCTGCGACTGAGGACGGGAACCAGATCCTGCATCGACTCAATCTGACTGTCGCCGTGTGTTATCATATGCGAGAATATTTTAGCAGGCGGTACTGAATTGTCACGTGCCTGCTGCCGAAAAACTGTTTCTGCTGTTCGATTTGGGTCAATTCGGCGTGACTTCATCCTGCCGCAGAGTTACGATAGACGTCTGTTGAATCAGTTGGCTGTGTCCCTGTTCAAAATGGTTTTCAGTCGGCTGCTTACCCGATTTTCCAGTACGAAGGATGTAAAGTGTCTGAAAGTTTAGATGTCAATGTCGCCCTGGGTCCACGCAGTTACCATATTTCGGTGGTCAGCAATCAGTTTGCTCAGTTTGCTGATACACTGGAAACCTGGATGAATCAGAATCCCGCCTACCGGAATGCGCTGGCGGAGGGCAGTAAGACCGCATTGATCATCACAGACCGGAATCTGTCAACACTGCACACACCCCACATCGAAACCAGCCTGCAAGCAAAGGGCTGGAAATTTGAAACCGCGATCATTGAACCGGGTGAAAAATCAAAATCTCTGGAAGTGATTTCCAGCCTGTATGACAAACTGGTCGCGATGAAGGCAGATCGACAGACCGTCGTGATCGCCGTGGGTGGCGGCGTGACAGGTGATGCCGCCGGTTTTGTGGCAGCAACTTATGTCCGTGGTCTCCCCTTTGTCCAGGTTCCGACCTCACTGCTGGCACATGTCGACAGCTCCGTGGGAGGCAAAGTCGGGGTCAACCATCCCCAGGCTAAAAACCTGATCGGCGCGTTCTATCAGCCGCTGGGTGTCTTCATTGATACTTCGACTCTGGAAACACTGCCTCCGAGGGATTACCGCAGTGGCCTGGCAGAAGTGGTGAAGTATGGCGTGATTCTGGATTCCCGCTTCTTTCAATATCTCGAACAGAACATCGAAGCGCTGAACAAGCGCGATCCCGAGGTCCTGCGTCACGTAATCGCCCGTAGCTGTGAACTCAAGGCAGAAGTGGTGGAACAGGATGAGCATGAACGTTCCGGATTGCGTGCCATTTTGAATTATGGACACACCTTTGCGCATGCTTTTGAAGCGCTTTGCGGATACGGGGAACTGATGCATGGCGAAGCGGTTTCCATAGGCATGATCTATGCCAGCTATCTCGCTGAGAAACTGGAACTGATTTCCCACCAGGATACGGAGCGTCAAATCAAATTGCTGGAAGCCCTGGGTTTACCGGTACTTCTTCCCAAGGGGACCCGGTTGGATGCAGACCAGATTATTGACCGGATGAAACTCGATAAAAAAACCGTGGGGGGCAAACTGCGATTTGTACTGCCTACCAGTCTGGGCCGCGTGGAAGTCTTCAAAGAAATCCCGGAAAGTCTGGTCCGGGAAGTTCTGGAAGAACTGGCTCATCCTGCCGCTGCCGAAGATGATTTTCAAATCTGACGGTTGATCTCTGCAAAAACCCTGCGGGGCACATCTCATTTCCCACGGTTTTTCCCGTCGCAACAGCAGTTGAGGCCTGTTGGTTTTGAGGAATCGCTTCAACGTTTTCGCTGCACCTTAAGGGAAATCCCTCAAATTGCATGCATCATAAACCGAACCAAAACGGACTGATTTATCCAAAACCGTGAATTTGCTGGCGATTTTACTCTCCCAAACGATACAGGTTGCAGAGTCCCTAAAAAAACAAAATCGTCTTGCCGCTGTTTCCGATGATCTTTGATCATTTCTGAAAATGGAAACTAACCTTAGCTGTAGGCCTGCTGACAATTTCTCTGAATCGCTGCGCCACAGTAGAGCTGCCTGTGCCGCGACACCAGTTTGCGCTGCGCGATTTCCCGCTAAGGAAAAATTAAATGATGAATACAAACACAACAAGCAACACAGGACAGTGGCGACTGATTGACGGCGACCGGATTCTGGATATGGCAATGGGAGATACGGAGTTTCTTGCGGAATTAATCGAGCTGTTTATGAGTACGGTTCCCGAGCAGATGTGTGAGATCGGTCTGGCCATCGAACGGAAACAGGCAGAGACCCTGGCGATCACGGCACATGGTTTCAAAGGAACCGTCGCAAACTACACCAGAGAAGAGCCCTTTCGGCTGTTACAGACATTAGAAGACGATGGAAAGTCAAATCAACTACAGGATGCTTCTATCAGTTATGCAGCTCTGGAAAACGAAATGCAGGAACTGATTAGTGAACTGAATATGCTGATGGCACAGGTGTGCCGTTAAAAAAGTTTTATACCCGCTAAACCTGGTTTTAAACCAAAGGCTGATGTAATGAAAATTTTAGTTGTCGATGATGTCGGCTATACCTGCCACTTTCATGCTCGACTTATTGAAAAATTCGGTTATCGATGTTGTTCAGCGACTTCAGGCTTTGAGGCCCTGAACCTTCTGAAAACAGATAATGATATTAATATTGTCATTACAGACCTGATGATGCGCGGCATGGATGGCGTCGATTTATACAAAGAAGCCCAGCACCTGGAACGCTTCACGGACGACGGACAACTGGATCCGCCCCAGTTCATTCTCATGACCGCATTGCGCCTGGAAAAAAATTCCAACGACAAAGATGTACAACGGCTCAAACTGGCGAAGGAACTGGGAATTGACAAAATCATGTTTAAGCCACTGGATCAGGATGAACTGCGGGAAACATTGAAAGATATGTTGATGGGCGCTCCGGAAGGTTCCATTACGTCGCAAACCGTCGATTTATATACGCCAGCGCAAAAGATTAAAGACGCGGTCAATGATATTATCGAATCAGGAAATTCCACGGCCGCAGAGCAGTTTATTGAATGCCTGAATGGTGAAGTCCATCATCTTCAGGAATTTCTGTCAAAGCTGGAAACGGTTCAGAATTAAATACTTGATTTACACCATTCCATGACAGTACATCAAATTTTATTGATTCATTACAGGAGGGATTTGACTGCACCAATTCCAGACCTATAGTTGTGATAGTCCTATACAAACCTGACCGTTTTTAAGAATTATTGGGCAACAACTAAATATTCAAATCTTTAAATGGGCCTCTCCCATGAGTCTAATTAATCTGGAACAATACTCTGTCAAACAGAACCGGGCCATCTCACGTGTTCTGGATACACTGGATCGTATCGATCAACGCACTGGTGTGCACTATTCCAACAAAAGGTCGCATGAGCGTAAAGACTTCCGGGGAGTTGTGTGGATTTCACTGCCGGACAGCGATGCTGCCGATGACCAGGAATCCACAACCATCAAAGTCTGGGCACGCTCCATCTCCCAGTCGGGGCTCTCCTTCATTTATCCCTTCCCCATCTATCGGAACAATATTCTGGTAGGAGTTCCCGTTCAGGGTTCACAGGTCACCTGGTTTCGTTCAGAAATTGTCAGGCAAAAAGAGATTGAAGAAGAACAGTTCTTTGAATTCGGAGTTCGCTTTCTGGGTAAAGTGACTGCCTGAATCGATTTCAAAGGTGGTCTCCGGTTGGATTTCAAGTGCCGGGGAAGATATGATTCTCAACAGATCATCAGCAGCAGACAGAGCTGTCGCCAATCATTGAATCGACTGAAATAAACGGGAAACATACCGGTAATGGAAGACCTCGCTGGCCTCCTGCACAAGAATTTAACGGGAATACAAGCGCGAATCCGCGCTGCCTGCACCCGGGCACACCGCGCCCCTGAATCGGTCACGCTCATCGGCGTGACCAAATATGCCCGCCTGGAATGGGTCTCGGAACTGATCCGTCTGGGTTGCCGGGATCTGGCTGAAAGCCGCACTCCCCAGCTCACCGAACGGGCGGAATCCCTTTCACCGAATGTCCACTGGCACTTCATCGGACCTCTGCAACGTAATAAAGTCAGACGGACCATCCAGTACAGCCACCTGATTCACTCGGTCGATTCAGAAAAATTACTGAATACCATCGATCGAGTCGCCGCGGAATCCGACCTCAGGCCCCGGGTTCTGATCGAGGTTAATCTTTCAGGCGAAGCAAATAAAAAAGGATTTCAGAAAACAGAACTGCTGCAAACATGGCACACACTCTGCCAGAACAGGCACGTTCAAATCGCGGGGCTGATGACGATGGCACCGCATGTGGATGACCCTGAAGCGGCCCGTCCTGTCTTTCGTGAACTGGCCGCACTGCGTGATATTCTGCAGGCCGTGTCTCCAGTACAGATCAGACTTCAGGAACTGTCGATGGGCATGAGTGGCGATTTCGAAGTGGGTATTGAAGAAGGAGCCACCCTCGTGCGTGTCGGCAGCGCGCTGTTTGAAGGTCTGGCAGACTTGTCTTTGAATTGAGAATTCATCGTGAATCTACCATTAAATCTGGAAATGGATGGCACGGCGATACTCCTTCCGGTGCGTGCGCAACCACGATCCAGTAAAAACGGAATCGAGGGAGTACATGCTGGCAGACTCAAAGTCTGCGTCACACAAGTTCCTGAAAAAGGAAAAGCCAACAAAGCCCTGCTCAAAGTGATTCAGTCAGGCCTGAAGCTGAAACGATCACAAATTGAACTCTATAAGGGAGAAACGGCGTCTTTAAAGATCTTTCGCATTCGGGAAATCTCCCGAGAAGAATTGTACACACGAATTTCTGCTGCCATCAATCCGTCCCGTTAGAGCGTATCACATTTAACCATAGCGTCTCTCAATCTATTATACTCGGTTCAAATGCCCCTGGAGACGCTACAGTAAAACGGGACACAGTCTAGCTACTGTCCTGCATTGGCATCTGCTCTGTGGTGCCGGTCCCGTCAGCACTTTTACCGTTCAGTCTCTGGCCAGTTTCTGGAATTGAAAATTGGCTCTCCGCTGGACAGGAATCGGTCAACATAGATTGCAGCCACTCTGAGCGGGGCATATAATCACGAGTGCGTCCGTGTCTTACCTCAAGAGGCATTCGCTGCATTTTATGAATCAGCCTGAACCGGAATACAGCAGCGATCTCTCAAATGAATGTGCACTCCATTTAACCACAGCGTTTCTCACCCATTGTTGCCCGGCTCCGATTGCCCTGGAGACACTACAGAGCAGACGCTACAAAAAAACTGGATACCGGCTGGATTCCCTCCTCGCCTGAAAATCTCAAAAAGGACTATTTGATTATGAGCAACTCGATGCCTGTTCGCCTGCTGCTGGGCGCCCTACTGGTTTGCGGACTCTCCCTGTCAGCGAAAGCAAACGAACCTGCAAAACTGTCTGACTCGTGGGAACAGTGGAGAGGCCCCGATCGTCTGAATCATTCAGCGGATACCGGCCTGCTCGATGACTGGAATGCAACTCCTCCCAAACTGCTCTGGACTGCCAGTGGCATGGGTAAAGGATATGCCAGTGTCTCGATCAAGGATAATCGACTGTTCACAACAGGAAATCTGCCGGAAGGCCAGGCCGTGATCGCCGTCAATACCGACGATGGCAAGATCCTCTGGAAAACCAACCTGCTGGAACTCAACCCCGAACACGGATACCCGGGAGCACGCTGCACACCTTCAATCGATGGAGACCGCCTGTATGCGATTGCCTCCAATGGCGCGATATTCTGCCTGAGTGTCGCCGATGGGGAAATCATCTGGCAGAAAAATTTTGAAGACGAGTGGGATGGAAAAATGATGTCCAAATGGGGCTTTTCAGAATCCCCGCTGATCGATGGCGATCTCGTCTTATGCACCCCCGGTGGCAAAGATGCCATGATGGTGGCCCTGGATAAAACAACGGGTAAGGAAGTCTGGAAAACCTCGGTCAAAGACCTGGGGGAACAGGGCAAGGATGGTGCCGGGTATTCTTCCATCGTCATTTCCAATGCAGCCGGCGTGAAACAGTATGTTCAGCTCACAGGACGCGGCGTGATTGGTGTCCGTGCCAGTGATGGCAAACTCTTATGGAACTACAACGACGTGGCCAACAAAGTGGCCAATATTCCGACTCCCATCGTTTCCGGTGACTATGTCTTCTGCTCCACCGGATATGGAACCGGAAGCGCGCTCCTGAAAATCACCAAAGACGGCGACAACGTGAATGCGGAAGAAGTGTATTTCCTCGACGCCAAAACCATGCAGAACCACCATGGAGGCATGGTCCTGTATAAAGACCACATCTATTGCGGCCATGGTCATAACAACGGCTTCCCGCTCTGCCTGAACCTCAAGACAGGCAAAGTCGTCTGGGGTGGAAAAATTCGCGGTGAAGGCTCCGGTTCTGCAGCAGTCTTATTCGCAGATGGAAACCTGATTTTCCGCTATGAAAATGGTGAGATCGCGCTGGTGGAAGCGACCACAGAAGATTACAAGCTGAAAGGTTCGTTCCGCCCTGATCAGGTCCTCGGCAAAGCCTGGGCGCATCCGGTCGTGTGTGGCGGAAAGCTCTACCTGCGGGAGCAGGACGTGCTGATGTGTTACGACCTGCGAAAGTAAGGTCCTCAACAGATATCACTGAAAAAAGCTCTGTCGAATTGATCGGCAGAGCTTTTATTTTTTATACCCCGACTTATCCGGCCGCGTTTTTAAAACGACTCAGGTCGATTTTCCCATTGCCTTCCACAGGCAGCTTGCCGTTGGGGCAATAACGGGAACGGGCCACGCTGGAAGCAATGTTATAGGTATACACGGCATCTTCCCGGATCAGGAAGATAACAGTCCCCTTGTTCTGGGCGCCAATCTGATCGAGCAGTTCTACGAAAGGCAGGCTTTTCCGCAGATCGTCACGGCGGACGTGTAAATCTTTGGCAGGCCCATCCAGAACAACGATTCCATTTTTGGTACACTCAATAAACGTGGGATTCAGATCCACACCAGACCCTCCCGGCTGAATTCGCACTTCCGCGGCCACCGGGTTTTCCCGTTTATTCAATTCGATTTTGAGCTTGTCGATTTCCTTCTGCAGCGTCATGGGTTCGTCTTTGATTTCGTTAATCCGTTTTTCAAGACGATTCGCTTCTGCCAGCAGTTTGACTTTTTCTTCCGGGCTGATATCCGTCGGAATTTTATTTTTTTCCTGCTTCAGCTTTTTGAGTTCCTCCAGCGCCAGGATCAGGTCGCGATTCAGCTTGGATAAATCTTCCACCTGGCTTTGAATCTGCTCCAGTTCCTGCTGTTTTTCGGTAATCTGCTCTTGGTCTTTCTCGAATTCTTCCACGCGTTTCCAGGCATCATCCTGCTGATCCATCTGACTGAGCGCCATGGCCGTGATCATCAGCGTCAGAACGCCAATGACACACGCCAGAATACTCAGAAACGGAAACAGGGAAACCGTCTCTTCACTATCCTTCTTCTTTCTACCCACGTTATCTTACTCTCTTCGAATTCCCGAATAATCCCCAACGCTTGCGAGGTGCTTCGACCTGTTGAATCAGAACCTGCTTTTCACCCAGGTTCATCAATACCGTGTTCAAGCCGTTTAACCCCTGCTGTACGCCATTGAAGGACTGGGACAGCACGCCGGCGGCCTCGGCCATTTCCGTCGCTTCGCCGTTCATTTTTTCCAGATGGGATGTGTGCGCGGACTGGAGCGCGGTCATTTTTTCTTCCACGCTTTCCAGATGCCTGATGACTTCTTTCACTTCAGCCAGCTGCGCTTCCTGCTGCTCGCGAATTTTATCATCGATTTTACCCCAGGATTTCACAACCTGCTGTGACAGTGTACTGCCGATGCCTTCCAGTTTTTCGATCCAGGTCTGTAACTCGGCATGGTGATTTGCCATCGCTTTATCGATGGTTCGCTGGATCAGGCGGCGGTGATCTTTTTCATCACCACTACTGCCAGCCTGGTCGCTCTCTTTCAGCCGTTTTAACAGGTTTTCATTACAGTATTCATCAACCCAGTTCAGCAGATCTTCTTCCGATTTCTGCATGGAACTGCTGGGAAACATCACCAGCATACTCATCACCAGCGCGACCAGAGTCGTATCGAAGGCAGTCGAAAGCCCCCCTGTCACACTCCCCAGGGATTCCTTCAGAGCAGAGATGTCGGCAGCTTTGTCCATCCCCCCGGAGAAGCCCCCCACGGCGGCACTGATCCCGATCACAGTACCGATGAACCCCAGAATCGGGATCGCCCAGATGAAGACTTTGAGAATGGTGTAACTGGAATCAACGGCAGTCGCATCGATTTCTGATTGTGACTGCAGGCGGCTGGAAACTTCGGCACTGCTTTTCAAAACGCTGAAATGCTCCAGCCCTCGCAATACCCGATTCACCAGAAAGCTTTCCCGCGGATCAACGGGCAGGTTCTTGACGTGCTCGATAAATCGGGAAACTGTCTTCTCGGAAATCTCTTCAGAAATATCGATCGGCAGTGTATCGAACAGCATCGAATCTTTCTGTTTTCCCAGCTTAAAGTATTTTAAAACCAGAATCGTGGCAGACCAGCTCATCAAAAAGACCAGCGCAAATGGAACCCAGCCCCGGTCCAGAAACAATTCTCCCAGGTAATAGTTCCGGATAGGGAACATCAGCGCGATGAATGCGACAGAGGCCCCGACCGCGATCATGCCACTTTTCGAGAGGCTGACCTCGGTACCATCGGCCCAGCCACTGGAGACGTGCTTGTTTCCACCGCGGCTGCTGGAAGTTCTGCTGGCGCTGGTAGAACCGGAAGCGCTGACATCGATTGTCGTATCGATCACCGGTGACTCAGGTTTTTTGACCAGCATCGTATGATGACAGTAGGGACAACGAACTTTTTTACCCACGTTTTCATCGCGGACTTTGAGCTTTTTGGAACATTTTTCACAGGGAAACTGGAAATACATTGAGGAAACCCCAGGAGGTAGTAGACTTTAGTGTAGCACTGAGCCTCTTAAAGCGTACGCAATAAACCATAGTGTCTTTGTATCGATGATACCCGGCCCAAATGGTCCTGGAGACGCTACAGTGAAACGGAACACAGTCAAATGAAGAACTCAGCAGTAATTTAGATAGAAATATAGTTTAGCCAAGCTACGTCGGTCCCAAAAGTCAACAGCCTGTCGCAATCATCTAAACACGGCAAACAATGCCCTTTTCAGCTGGTTTTTCCAGAAATCGCTCCCGTAAGCCAGGTAGGCCCCCCGTTTCCCTGGAATTTTCTCCGGAAACAGAAATCTTAGACTGTCTCTTGTTTATCGAGTTCTAAACAGGTCAGAATACACGAGATAAGAACTTTTCGTTATAATGTCGGTGCGTAGAATACCATCGAGAGAAAACAGTTTAAACTTTCCGTTGACCGCTTTTGAGCGGAGAGTCAATCCTTAAGCTATAGAAATCAAATTCATGTCTGCAGATTCCGTTGAAACCACCAGCCGCTACTGGGCCGGGTTCGACCTGGGTGGCACCAAAATGCTGGCCAAAATATTTGACTCGCAATATAAAACCCTGGGAAGAAAACGCAGAAAGACCAAAGGCCATGCGGGCATGGAGCTGGGGCTGGAACGCATTGCCCAGACGATTCATCAGGCACTGGAAGAAGCCGGTCTGACTCCCAATGAACTGGCGGGCATTGGCGTCGGTTGCCCGGGCCCTCTCGATCTGGAAGCGGGCGTCATCTTTGAAGCGCCCAACCTGGGCTGGTACAATGCTCCCGTGAAAGAAGTGCTGGAAAAAGAGTTCGGTTGTCCGGTCGTGATCTGCAATGATGTCGATGCGGGCGTCTACGGCGAATACCGTTTCGGCGCGGCCCGGGGAGCCCGCTCTGCCCTGGGCATTTTCCCGGGAACCGGTATTGGCGGCGGTGCCGTCTACCGCGGACAGTTGATCCAGGGAAGTAAAAGCTCCTGTATGGAGATCGGCCACATCAAAATATTGCCGGAAGGCCCCGAATGCGGTTGTGGTCAGCACGGATGCCTGGAAGTTCTGGCGAGCCGACTGGCGATCTCTGCCGCGGCAGCACAGGCTGCTTACCGCGGAGATGCCCCCGTCCTGCGTTCCATGGTCGGCACCGACCTCTCGGATATTCGCAGTGGTATTCTCGCCTCTGCGATCAAGGGGGGTGATGAGAGTGTGAAAAAGATCGTCCTGCGGGCTGCGGAGTATATTGGGATTGCAGCCGGAAACCTGATCCATACTTTTTCACCGGAAATTATCGTTCTGGGAGGAGGGCTGGTGGAAGCCATGCCCGAACTGATCGTACCAGCTGTAACGGAAGCAACCCGACGCAATGTCATGCCTACGTTCAAAGATTCATTCAAAGTGGTTGCCGCTCAATTGGGGGATGACTCGTCAGTGATGGGAGTTGCCGCCTGGGCGCAAAATGTTATTCAGCAAAACTCTTCGGTGAGAATTGAAACGCAGGTATGAACACAAAAGATTCACTGCCGGCTGAGGCATCCCCGGGTTCCAGTCGACTGGAGTCTGGCTCGAATCAGTTGATCGCTGTCATCGATATCGGCACAGGCGCTATCCGTATGGCCATCGCTGAGATTAAAGAAGACCGTTCTGTTTACGCCCTGGAACGTCTCTCCCAGGCCGTCACGTTGGGGAAAGACACCTTCCAGACACGGAATATTCAGAAAGCCACGATGGAAGAGTGTGTACGGATCCTCAAAAGCTACCGTCGACGGCTGGATGAATACCAGATCACCCGCGATGAGCAGATTCGGGTTGCTGCCACCAGCGCGGTCCGGGAAGCAGACAATCGCCTGGCGTTCACAGACCGTATTTTCATCGCCACCGGGTTTGAGGTTTCCCCACTGGATGAAGCCGAAGTCAATCGTATCACCTACCAGGGGATCCGTCCCTACCTCGCAGCCAAACCCAATCTGGATGAAGCCCAGACCATTGTGACGGAAATTGGGGGAGGCACCACCGAACTGCTGCTCGTACAAAAGGGAAATGTGCTGTTCTCCGGAAACTATCGACTGGGAGCGTTGCGGCTGCGGGAAATGCTCAAAGGCTACCGTGTGCCCTTATCCAAGGAACGCACGATCATGGAGAATCAGATCGAACGGGTGATCCAGCAGATCGTCCACGAAGTTCCCGGCGATAAATCCGTCAAACTGGTTGTCCTGGGAGGCGATGTCCGCTTTGCCCTGGCGCAACTTCGTCCCGATGATGAAATCCCCGACCCGGGTAATTCTCCCGATGAACTGGATCGGCTCAAGGTTTCGGAACTCAGCAAGTTTACCGATAAAATCCTGCAGAAGAACGAAGACGAACTGGTACAGGAATACCACCTGTCATTCACCGATGCAGAAACGCTCGGCCCGGCGCTGCTGGCGTATACCAAGCTGGCGGAAGCCTATCAGCAGAAACACATCTACGTCACCAAGGCCAACTTTCGTGATGGACTGTTGAAAGAAATTGCCGACCAGAGTAACTGGTCTGACGAGTTCAACCAGCAGGTCCTGCGTTCCACAATTGACTTTGGTAAACGCTTCGATTTTGATGAGACGCATGCCGGCCATGTTGCCTTTCTGGCGGATAAGCTGTTTCAGTCATTACAGAATGAACACAAGCTCGACGCGCGAAATCGATTCTTACTGTATATTGCCGCCTACCTGCATGAGATCGGGATTTACGTGAATCAACGCGGTTATCACAAGCATTCGATGTACCTGATCAGCAATGGCAACCTGTTTGGGCTGGGACAGACCGACCTGCTGCTGGTCGCTTTGATTGCCCGTTACCATCGTCGGGCGTCCCCCAAAGCCACGCACCCGGGATATTCCACACTCGATCGTGTCAGCCGCATCGCCATTGCCAAAATGTCTGCCATCCTGCGGGTCGCAGACGCACTGGATTATTCCTACAGCCAGCGGGTTAAGGAAATTGAATGCGAAATCGATCAGGGACAGTTAATCATTTCAATCCCCCATGTGGAAGACGTCTCGCTGGAACAAATCGCGCTCGTCGAAAAAGGCCCTCTGTTTGAAGAAGTCTTCGGGTTGAAAGTTCACTTGAGGAAAAAACAGTAAGCCGTCCGGATGATTTTCAATCAACCGTTGCGTTCCATTTTATCTATACGACAGACTGAAATAACAGGTTGACCATGGCCAACACATCAATGAATTATATCAACCGGGAATTAAGCTGGCTGGAATTCAATCAGCGGGTTCTGGATGAAGCCCATGACCCGGAGATCCCGCTGCTGGAACGTTTAAAATTCCTGGCCATCACCAGTTCCAACCTGGATGAATTCTTTATGGTCCGCGTGGGCGGTTTACACCTGCTGCAGGCCAGTGGCAATAAAAAAGCAGATCCTTCCGGGATGACTCCCCGCGAAACCCTCGATGCCGTCTGCCTGCGTGCGCATCAGATGATGGTGGAACAGTACCAGTGTCTGCTGAAAGAAATCGAACCCCCGCTGGCAGCCGCCGGTTTCCAACGAGTCAACCCGCAGGAACTCACCGATTCACAGCGACGAATCGTGGAACATGTTTTCCGGGATGAAATCTATCCCGTACTCACGCCGATGGCGGTGACTTCGGACATGGATTTTCCCTTCCTGATCAACCAGACGCTGAACCTCGTGGTTCGCCTGGCGCCCGATGAAAAAGGGAAAGGCAAAGCAAAGACCGGAAAAGATCGATTCGCGATCATCCCCTTCGGCAGAAACGAATTCCGCTTCATCACGCTCCCCTCGGAAGGCGGTTATCAGTATCTGCCCATGGAGGATGCCATCTGCCTGTTTATCGAACAGTATTTTCAAGGCGAGCACGTGCTGGAGTGTATTCCATTTCGCGTAACGAAAAACGCCTATGTCAGCCTGCAGGACGAATTCGCCTCGGACCTGCTGCACCAGATGGAAGACATGCTGGACCAGCGTAAGCAGGGGGACTGTATTCGCCTGGAGATTGCGGAATCGGTTTCTGTGGAAACGCTGGAATTTCTGGAGCGCGGCCTGGGTGTGCTGGATGAAAACGTCTACCGCATCCCGGGTCCACTGGACCTGACCGCATTCATGCGGCTGACGGAGATATCCGGATTCGATGACCAGAAAGATTCCAACTGGCCACCCCAGCCCTCACCGGAAGTGAACCCGCGGATCAGCATGTTTGAAAATATCACACGGCAGGATATTCTGCTGTGCCACCCTTACGAAAGTTTTGAACCTGTCGTGCGACTGGTGGAAGAAGCCGCCGTCGATCCTGATGTGCTGGCGATCAAACAGATTCTTTATCGCACGAGCAAACACAGCCCGATCGTGGCAGCCCTGATCCGTGCCGCCGAGCAGGGTAAGCATGTCACCGCGATTGTGGAACTGAAAGCCCGCTTCGATGAAGCGCGCAATATCGAATGGGCCAGGAACCTGGAACATGCCGGCGTGCAGGTGATCTACGGCGTCAAAGGCCTGAAGACACATGCCAAAATCTGCTGTATTATCCGCCGCGAACCTCACGGGATTCAACGCTATCTGCATTTCGGAACGGGAAACTACAACGATGCGACTGCAAAAATCTACAGTGATATCAGTTACTTCACCAACAACGAGGTGCTGGCATCGGACGCCATCAACTTTTTTAATTCGATCACCGGCTATTCGACCCCGCAGAAATACCAGAAGCTGGAAGCGGCTCCGATCAGCCTGAGAGATAAACTGCTCGACCTGATCCACCATGAAACAGAACGGAAAAAACAGGGTCAGAAAGCCAGGATTGTCGCCAAGGTCAATTCACTGGTCGATCCGGAAATCATCGATGCCCTGTATGAAGCTTCGGAAGCGGGCGTGAAGATCAAGCTCAATATTCGTGGCATCTGCTGCCTGCGACCGGGTGTTCCCAAGCTCAGCAAAAATATCGAAGTCGTCAGCATCATCGACCGCTTCCTGGAACATGCCCGCATATTTTACTTTTATCATGGCGGAGACGAACGCGTCTTTATCTCCAGTGCCGACTGGATGCCCCGCAACCTGGATCGGCGAGTCGAA
Organism: uncultured Gimesia sp.; assembly: GCF_963972345.1. Taxonomy (NCBI): domain Bacteria; kingdom Pseudomonadati; phylum Planctomycetota; class Planctomycetia; order Planctomycetales; family Planctomycetaceae; genus Gimesia; species uncultured Gimesia sp. The sequence goes on from NZ_CAXAVM010000066.1 coordinate 23,689, forward strand.
TTGCTTGTTCCCATCGAAGAAGAAAAATGCCATCGTAAACTCATCAAAATTCTCAACAGCTATTTTGAAGACAATGCCAAGGCACGCGTCTTAAACAGCGAGGGAGTTTACGAGCGGATCACGCCTAATAAAGAGAAAAATCTGGTGCGCTGCCAGCAGGTGCTTTACGAAGAAGCAGTCGCGGCGAGCAGGCAGGCTGAAAAGGTGGGACGCACTGTCTTCGAGCCGCACATGGCTCCGGAAGATCAGTAACAGCCGCGAACCTGTCTCCAGAATTGTGTGTCACTACACAGGCAGCCAGTCAATACATCAGACGATCGACTTTCGTCTGACTGCACTGATCTGGAATTCGCAGGAATCGTTAAATTCTTATCCTCTTTTATAAGAATATGTTACCGTTTTCGGCATTTCCCGTTCATGAGAATTTCGGCAAGATCTTTGAAAATCGGTCTTGCCACAAATGAGGGATCTGCAAGAATAGTTATAGCTAATGTATCGCACCCACGCAGTGCGATAGGACTAAAGCCTGTATTCAAGTTGGAGCTACAAACCGATGAAGAAACAGGGAGTTTATCCAAGAAAAGGAGGTGATTGAGTGGACAGTTATTGTTGTAGCCAGAAAGGTGGTTGTTCTTAGCGACTACTGGCGGGTTGTCAAAGACAACCACCACTCGTGAGGATCACCTCGATCCAAACGAACATTAACAGGAGGCTGATCCGCGCCAGCGTGGATCAGCCTCTCTTTTTTTCGGAACAGGTCCGGAACAGACATGAAAAAAACAGCACCAGAGCCTGGCTCCGATGCTGTTTTTATTTTTTCCGCGATGGGAAATCACAAAGATCAGACTTCGTTGGGAACCACGAATGGTTCGCGGTACTCACGTGTCAGATATTGATCGGCTTCCGCATCGTTTACAAACTGCTCCGTCTTGGGGTCAAAGTTTAACTGACGTCCCAGCCGGAAAGCGATGTTACCGAGATGGGCAATACCGGAACTGGTATGTGCTGTCTCCACGGGACCATTCAACGTCTCTGCCTTTCGTGAACGAACCGCGTTCAGGAAGTTGGTGAAGTGGGGAACGACGGGATCACCGCCGCTGTTTTTCGGCCCCGGTTCTCCCTTGCGTCCCAGGAAGATTTCATAGGAGTTATAGCCTTTGACGACCATGTACCCTTCTGATCCATAGAAGATATTACCCACAGACGCGCCCCCTTCTTCATTCGTTATCCAGGGACGGACTTCAAACTGGATCATTTTATTTTCTTCAGGATAGAAATAGTTGGTGGAAAGCACCTCGGGAGTCACCTTGTCGTCATCCCACAGGAACTTGCCGCCCATGGCGGTGATCTGCGAGGGGAGTTTCACATCCAGCCCCCACAGGCACATATCCGTTTCATGGACACCCTGGTTACCGACATCTCCGTTGCCGTAATCCCACGTCCAGTGCCAGTTGTAATGCACGTAACGCTGTGAGAAATTGGTTTCCTGCGCCGGCCCCTGCCAGAGGTTCCAGTCGAGGTATGCAGGAGCCTTTTCATCCGGTTTATGACCGATGGAAGGACGCCAGCGAAAGACCAGTCCGCGTGCCATGTAAACATCGCCGATCGTCCCTTTGCGAAGATGTTCTACGCCTTCCTGGATGGCGGGCTGACTGCGAAGCTGAACGCCGTGCTGGACGATGCGTTTGTATTTCTTTGCCGCTTCAATCATTTTGCGGCCTTCGAACAGATTATGAGAACCCGGCTTTTCGACATAAACGTCTTTACCGGCCTGACAGGCCCAGATGGTCGCCAGTGAATGCCAGTGGTTCGGCGTGGCTACCGTTACGACATCAATATCATCGCGGTCGAATACTTTGCGCATATCGGTTTCGGTTTCGACTTTGCGGCCGTATTTCTTTTCGAACTCTGCGGCCCGTTTGGCGAGAACCTGTTCATCAGGATCACACAACAGCACAACATCAGCGCCTTCGATTTCCCCAATCGCGTTAATGTGTGTTTTACCGCGACCGTTTACCCCCAGCACAGCGATCCGGATTTTACTGTTGACATCTGCTCGCGCGGCACCAGTCAGCAATGTAGTAGCTGCAACCGCTCCTGCACTCGTCTGGAGAAAGCTGCGCCGTGTGACCTCACTCATAATTCACCCTTTATGTTTTGAATAATAAAAACGTCAACCCGCTTCAGGCTGAACGAAAAGAACCCCCTGAATCAATACTTTATCGTAAGCAGCCTGCCCGCCAAAGTCCAGACTTTTGACAGCCGAAGCGGAGGGATGAGAGCGGGAATTTTCCAGAAATAATTGTACGAGCGCTGACTGAATGTTGTTTATTTTAAGCAACAACTGCCTGTCCGCCGGGACAATCGGGTTTTACAGGGTTTCGAAAGATTTCTGCGATCAGGAAAAAGAAACGACGTTGCCTTCCGGGAACATCGTTGAAAATTCTGTTCAGGAAATGCCGGCTTTACCCGGGCAGGTCCCTGCGAATCACAATCAAATTCAATTCGACTCAAGTCATTTGTGTGTTATATTTTTAGCGGATCAACCATGAATCAAATGCAACATACATCTTGTCTCTTCATCTCAATCTGTGATCGTTTTATTGCTGCAGACACAGTACACCTGAATGAAAGACATTTCGCAACGCTCTCTCCACCGCTGGAGAGAGCGGTTTCATTTACCAGCCACCGCCCCTGTTCTGAGAGAAACCGCCTATGAAAGTACTTGTCGTCGATGAAGTGGGATATACCTGTTACGTGCATACCAGACTGCTCGAGGAACTGGGGTATGAAGTCGTCTGTGCCTCCTCCGGTTTTGAAGCACTCTCCATTCTGGAGATGGACAGTGAAATCAAAATCATGTTCGCTGAACTCGTGATGCGGGAACTCGACGGGCTGGACCTGTTCCTCAAGGTTCAGAAACAGGAACGGTATAATGACGACGGTCAGCTTCAGGCTCCGATGTTCTTTCTGCTCACATCGCTTCAGCCCGGGAACCAGTCGCAAAGCCGTCAGCTGGAACGCCTGGAACTGGCCAAAAAACTGGGCATCACGGGAGTCATCTATAAAACCCGCGACCGGGAAGAACTGAAGCAGGCCTTTGGAGACAATTTGAAAAATGCGATGGGTTTACTCTCCGAGTCGGCTCCGCTTGACATCTATACCCCGGCACAAAGCCTGTGCGAAATCATCAAGGACATTATTGAATCCAAAAATCTGGAAGCAGCAGAAGAGTTTTTTGATCTGATCAAATCGCAGACAGATTACCTGGAATACTTTATCGAGAGTTCTCAGAAACAGGTTGAGACCGCATAACAGTATAACGTACAACCACACCTCCGCCGACAGTTCGACAGTCGGCACTCACAGCCCTGCCCCACAATCCTGCCCCAATCCCGCCCGCGCCACACGCGCAATTCAATTCCGTGAAATTCATGGCAACCTGACAGCCAACCGGGTAACATGCAGAACAGTGACGCGCGGAGCACTGTTCCCTGATGACTTCCCCGAAACCTCTTATTGCACGAAATCAGAACTCATGGCCGATCAGAAAACGCTGCTGGCAATTGGTGCCCACTACGATGACTGTGTGTACGGTGTCCCCGGGATCATGCTGCAGGCGGTCGCAAAAAACTATCGTGTCGTGCAGCTGATTCTCATTGGTGACTACAGTAACTGGCCTCCCACCAAAGGACGTGAAAAAGAATTCCGCAACTCTATCACGAAGATTGCCAGCGAATATGGCGTCGAAACCCGGTATCTCGACTTTGCCTCTCATCAGTATGACACCAACGCAGAAACCAAACAGAAAGTCGCTGCCGCCGTTTATGAGATCAAGCCGGATATCGCCCTGCAGCTCTGGGAGTATGATCACCACCACGACCACACGGTCGCGTCACAATTAAGTAAAATCGCATTGAATCATGGCGGACGCGTACTGAACGAAGATCGGTTCCGCGGGCCGCGCACCATTTATCATTACGATAATGGCCCCGGACATACCATCGGCTTCGAACCGGATACCTTCGTGGATGTCACCGAATACTGGCAGAAATCCATGGAGTGGCTGGGGCGATATATGGCGGTGCAGAGAAACGTGAAATACGATCCGTCCCAGACAACTGGTGCCCTGCAGGGCAAAGAGACCCTGGCCCGCTATCGAGGACAAACGTGCCGTGTGAAATACGCAGAAGCACTCTGGGCGCCCCGCAAGCAGCCCGTCAACATTCTTTAATAATCACAGACAGCCATTCCAACTTTAAACTCTTCGAACAGGAAACGCATTCCCATGAGTCTCGCTGAACATATCAAATCCTCTCTGCAGCTCCCCACCTTTGTGGTCAACGGGTATCTCGAAGACCTGACCGATGCCGACCTGCTGGTGCGCCCCGCAGAAAAGTCCAACCACATCAACTGGCAGTTAGGACATCTGATTCAAAGCGAACACTTTCATGCGTCCCAGGTCTGCACCGATCCCCTGCCGGAACTACCCGCTGGCTTCAAAGAACGCTACTCCAGGGAGGCTGCGGCCAGCGATAATCCCGCCGACTTCCTCGGCAAAGCAGAACTGGTAGAACTGATGCACAAACAACGTGAAGTCACCCTCAATGCGCTGTCGAAGTTCAGTGATGAAGCGCTGATGCAACCCGCTCCAGAATCGGTAAGCTATCTCGGCCCTACAGTGGGATGTGTTTTTGCAGGCGAAGCCACGCACTGGATGATGCACGCCGGCCAATGGTCGGTTATCAGACGCATTATCGGAAAGCAACCGCTGTTTTAAACTTCATTTTTCAGATCAGTGCGAGAAAGTACTCAGGAGTGGAACCGGTATGCAAGATCCTTTTTCCTATGCTTCAACAGAGCCTGAATTTGTTCAACCCGATTATCGACAATGGGAAACAGCCCAGATCGGAATGAGTCGAGAGGAAGTTGTTGCCTTGCTCGGCCCTCCGCTCAAGGATCCTTATCGGGCTGATGCAAATTGTTCCTATGGGCATTTACAAATGCCGATGCTTCCCCAGCGGCGCACTTATGTGTTTTTGATTGGGTATGATGAAAACGAGAGAGTCTTTAGGAAAACAGATCCTTTCATGGGAAAACTGTCACTTGACGGTACTCCTTCGAAACCGGAAATCATCATTCCTGTTTCAGGAACGGCCTTTACTCACTATCCCCGGGTTCTGGACTGTCGCTGGTATCCCAGTTCGGGTGAATACCCCATCACTTATACTATTGAAGAAAGTTGTGCCAGCCCCCTGGAACCGGAGATCTTTTATAATCCTGTAGAACTGGATACTGAAATCCCGATTCCTTTTTATATGTTTAATTTTGGAGGATCACAACCAGGAAGAATTAGGGTCAAGGCCAGAAACAGACTTGGTGAAAGTGAATGGTCAGACTATTGTTATTTCGATTTTTCAATACGAGAAACAAAACCGGGTTAACACAACACGCTTCTCAGGGAGACGCTTCCTGCTCTGACATCGTAAATGGCTCCGGTTGAATCCACCGTGTATAACTGCGAGGTGGGCCCGGCAGCTTCTCCTGTGCTTCAGGTGTATTCACCGTGACCCCATACAGATATCCGTTCATTTCTCCCACCACCTGTGTATGCAGGATCTGATTCTCAGGATTCTGATGGACCACTAACCGGAGGCGCCCCTCCAGGGCGGTCGCTGTCTTAAAATCACCGGCACCGGATTCTTGGAATGCGACCTCTTTTTCAAACTCATCCCGCATGCGCTGTGTTGCCCGAAAAGTGCCTCCCGTGGGACTGACGACTTTTTTGCCTCGGAACAGAACATTCCGATCATCGTAGGCCAGCACGATCAGACTGCGGCGTTTGTCACCCTGCAGCCAGTCGGAAAACTTTTTCCCATGTCCGTCGGCGGCGCTGAAGGAATAGTTCGCATCGAGAAACACAAAGCGGTCCACCTCAGACGGAATCGTATCAGAGCCGTTCAGGAACCCCCATAGAAAACTTCCCCCGCCACTGTGACAGGCCAGCGTCAGCCGTGGATCTTTGAGCGGAATCTGTTTCAGAATCGCAGCGATGACATCGCGAATCAAACGGGGATGATCCGCATGACGGGATCTCCACGCCGGCCAGCTCAATCCTTTTGCTTCCAGACAGACCAGGATCAGATTCTCACGCTCATTCAACGACTGCCACTGTCGATGCTGCGCTGCAATGTGCTGGATAGCATAATGCCAGTCACGCCCCGCTTTCTGCGCACAACCCAGTGTCTGCTCAATGCTGCTTCCATTGGGCGTGGTGAACAGCACGACCCGATTAAGATGCTCCGGTTTTATTTTTTCAGGACGAGGCGCAATGATCATCGCGCGTACTTCCGGCACCGGTTGCAGATACTGATACTGTTCTTCAAACCAGGGACTTTGCACGAAGCCGGTCCAGAGTGGCTCGGCAGCAGAGAGCGAGGCACTGAGGACAACATGCACAGTAATCATGAGCAACATGAGCAGGTAACGCCGCATTTTGAATTCCTCAAAGCTGACACATCCGTTGAGTAGGAATCTTTCCTGTCAGCTCCTAAGATACCATACACAACGGAAAATTCAGCCACACAACAGATGGCTTTCTAAAACAATCCATCCATTTTACTTATGAGTACAGGACACTCAGAATCACATGAGCCCGCTTTCGGTAGAAGAACTGTTTGACCACCTGGGAGAAACACAACTGGAACAACTGGTCGCCGCATTTTATCGGGGAGTCCGCACTGATGAGATCCTCAGTCCCATGTATCCCGCTGAGGACCTGGCGGGGGCAGAATATCGGCTGAAGGAATTTCTGGTATATCGCCTGGGCGGGCCTCAACGATACCTGGCAGAACGAGGGAACCCGGCATTGCGAATGCGACACGCACCGTTTGCCATTGACCAGAGTGCCCGTGACCGCTGGATGGAACTGATGACTGCCGCCCTGCAGGAAGTCGAAGTCTCTGATGAGATCAGACAGACACTGGAACCGTTCTTTGATCAGATGGCAACCTTTCTGATCAATCGATAATGCGTCTTACTCGTACATGGAAAGAGTTGAATACATGAATCTGGACGAACGACTCAAAGCGGACTGCCACATTGTATGTGAACTCGAACAATCGACCTTGTTGCTGATGAACAATGCGCTGGTCGACTGGTTGATCCTGGTTCCGCATTGTGAAGAGATCGAACTGACCAACCTGCCGTTTCAACAGCAGACAGCCGTTCTCGGCGAAGTCAATCTGGTGGCACGTTTCATTCAGCAGACCTGTGCACCAGACAAAATGAATATCGCGGCACTGGGCAATGTCGTCAGCCAGTTGCATATCCATGTCATTGGCAGAAAGCATAGCGACCCCTACTGGCCTGCCCCGGTCTGGGGACAGTCACAAACTGAGCCTTACACTGAAAAACAGGTGCAGCAGATCAAAGATCAGTTTACTGCCTTTCTGAACTCCGCAAATCACCAGGTCAGTTAATTCCTGCAGCCCTCGCGGTCATCCCTTTTTTTCACAGAGTACAACCATGACAACACAGCCACTGCGAATCGGCATTCTGGGTCTGATCCACGATCATGTCTGGGACCACCTGCCTCAACTGCAACATTCACAGAACGCGGAACTGGTTGCCGCCTTCGATACAAATCAGCCCCTGCGAGAGCGGGTCGAGTCTGAATATGGCTGTCCCACGTATGCCTCTGTCAAGGAACTGTTTGCCAGTCACGAACTGGATGGCGTCTATATTTTCAGCAGCAATCAGGAAGGTGCCGATCTGGCACTCCAGGCGTTAAACCATGGTCTGCCGGTCATGATTGAAAAGCCGATGGCAGCCAGCCTCGCGCAGGCGGAACAGATGCTGGAAACCGCCCGCGCACAGGAACTCTGCCTGATGGTGAACTGGCCTTTTGCCTGGTGGCCGCAGATGCAGCACGCCGTCAATGCTGCCCTGGCGGGTGAACTCGGAACTCTCTGGCAGGTCAAGTACCGCGCCGCGCATGCGGGTCCGAAAGAACTGGGTTGCAGTGATTATTTTTGTGAATGGTTATTCGATCCGGATCGCAATGGCGGCGGTGCAATGATGGATTACTGCTGTTATGGTTGTGTGCTGGCGAGTTGCCTGATGGGAGCCCCCGCCTCCATCCTGGCAAGCGGAGGCGCGTACCGGGCTGAACCCCTGGGAGTGGAAGACAACGCCATCATCGTCATGAATTACCCGGATGGGATGGCGACCGCTGAAGGTTCCTGGTCGCAGGTCGGCAAACTGACGGCCTACGCCACCGCCATCTATGGCTCTCAGGGAACCTATATTGTGGAACCGCAGAAAAAAGGGCGATTGATGCTGGCCACCGCAGATCAGTCGGAAGGAGTGGAAGTTAAAGTTCAATGTCCGGTACTGTCATTACAGACCGCCACCGAACACTTTGCCCATTGCGTGCGGACAGGAGAAACTCCGTGGGCTTTGTGCGCACCGGAAACGAGTCTGGAGGCCCAACGAATTCTGGAAGCAGGTATGCAGCAGTTGCATCGCAGATAACTTCAACTGGGAACTGTTTTTAGAAACAGAGGCTTTCATTGCTCCTTCCAGCTTCATAGAATGGAAATAGACAATGAGCCGAAATCCGGATTGAGTGCCGCGTTTTCTAAAGCCGTCGAGCCTCAGCGGTGGAGGTTCTATAGAATTACGCACCAGACACTTAACATAAGGATAATATCATGTCACCATCGCACGCGAAACCGGGAGAAGTGCTTACCGTTGCCCCGCTGGGAGCTGATCTGGAGTCAACCAAAACGAAAATTCTGGTTAAGACCGACGATCTGGAGATCGTTCGCATGATCATTAAAGCGGGAAATTCCCTGCCCAGTCATTCCGCACAAGGTGTCTTAACGGTCCAATGCCTGGAAGGTCATGTCCGTTTTAAATGTATGGGAAATGATCACGACCTCAAAGCCGGTCAGATGATTTATCTACCCCATGCGGAAACACACAGCGTCGAGTGCGTGGAGTCAGCTGCACTGTTGTTGACGATTGTTCCTTCCCAGTCCAAAAAACCGCCGATGAATACAATCGACGAAGCCTCCGATGAATCATTCCCCGCCAGCGATCCACCCGCCTGGACCGGTGTGAAAGGTTCCTGATGCATCATGGAGGGACGGGCACTTCTTTTAGAGTGCTTTGTGAATTGGGTCAGGGGACGTTAATACCAGCACTGTTGGCAAGCCAACAGTGGCACGCGCACGTCTGATTTTGTAGGACACATTGCAATTAATATAGGGGTTTCCGTGTGCCACCGCTCGGCTTGTCCGACGGTGCCGAATGGGGGTGTAAGCTCTGGCCCCGGATAGTAGGTGGTAGCTGCGACATCCTGCTCGCTCCGCTCGGCCCGAATTGCATTCGGGCTCACCCATTTTTTCTTATGGGTGGTTTCGGGGTTTTCGTAGTTGAAAATATAGATTGGAATGTTTTATCTGTTGCCATTGTGATGTGAAACAGGTTGATACTCGCCAGGCGGGTCGACACATGGGACGACCCCTACGATGAACAGGTTGGCTTTATTGTTCTGGATTGTGCGTTTGCCCTGACAGTTTCCTGTTGTCTGCGACAACCCCGGATTGCATCCGGGGCTACCCGCTTCGGGAGGTTTCGCTTAGTTGGTATCGGAGCTGCCGGTCCGTGCCACCCGGAAATCTCTCAAGGCATTGTAATATGCCCGACAGTATTCGGCGGCCGTGTGCCACCGATCGGCTTGTCCGACGGTGCCGAATGGGTGTGTAAGCTCTGGCTCCGGATAGTACGTGGTAGCTGCAACCTCCTGCTCGCTCCGCTCGGCCCGAATTGCATTCGGGCTCACCCATTTTTTCTTTTGTGTGGTATCGGGTTTTTCATGGTTGAAAATAGTGATTGGAATGTTTTATCTGTTGCCACTGTGATGTGAAACAGGTTGATACTCGCCAGGCGGGTCGACACATGGGACGACCCCTACGATGAACAGGTTGGCTTTATTGTTCTGGATTGTGCGTTTGCCCTGACAGTTTCCTGTTGTCTGCGACAACCCCGGATTGCATCCGGGGCTACCCGTTCTTTCTCTCGCATTTTTACTTTCACATTAGCCGAACGGCGTTAGCTGCGGTTTTTTCGAGCTAGAAATAACGGGGCTCATCTGGGGTGTTCTATGATGTATATCGATAACACCTTTTTCACCCTTCTATTTGCTCTTTCAGTAGTTCGGGATTTTCATCTGCGGGAGTGAGGACGATTCTTTTATAATTCGTTGTGAACCGGGTAAGGGAACCGTGATCACCTTCACCGTTGGACAAGCCAACGGTGCCACCCGCTCGTCTGATTTTGTGGGAAACATTGCAACCAATAGAAAGATTACCGGGTGCCATGGCCGGCTTGTCCGGCCGTGTCGAATGAGTATGGGAAGCCCGATTCTAGAGGGTACGTGGTAGCTGCGACCTCCTGCTCGCTCCGCTCGGCCCGGATTGCATTCGGGCTCACCCATTTTTTCTTGTGGGTGGTTTTGAGTTTTTCGTGGTTGAAAATATAGATTGGAATGTTTTATCTGTTGCCATTGTGATGTGAAACGGGTTGATACTCGCCAGGCGGGCCGACACATGGGACGGCCCCTACGATGAACAGCTGGGATGTGTTGCCCTGGATTGTGCGTTTGACCTGTCAGTTTCCTGCTCGCTGTGCTCGGCCCGAATTTAATTCGGGCTTACCCTGTTTTTCTGAGTGGGGCTGTTTGTTCGCGCACTGTCGGGCAAGCCGATCAGTGGCACGCGCCCGGGGGAGAGGACATTGAATGTTTGTTATGTTAGTGAGGTTCATTCTTGTATTCGAGCTGTGGATCTGGAGTCTGTTGGCTGGGGGGGGTGTGGTTCCGTTGCATGTTGGGTTATTCATGGTGGATTAT